>JAUXFX010000218.1 GCA_030622635.1 Bacteroidota bacterium | reverse complement strand
TAATATAGCTCCACTTTTCTTTATGGTTTTTAAATAAAATATTCCAAACATGATCTGTACCGGAAAGTGTATAATCAAATCTCCCCAGTTCTTTAAGAAATTGGAAGGTATGTTCTTCTAATAACATTGCTGATTTCATTTTTTTATTTTTTCGATCGGTATTTCTCCCTGCAGTCCGTTGTCTCGCCAAGCATGAAGGAAGTCAGTTGATTGCCGGCGAAACTCCGTTGATTCTTCTTCGCCTCCTGCAGCTAAAATATTATTAAACAGCAAATATTGGTATAAAACATGTTATGTCAATTATTATTCAACAACCTTATGTTTAAAATCTTCAAGTGTAAAAGTTTCCTTTACTCTCACTCCCTTTTCGGTTTCATGAAGCGTACAACATTCATTGTAGAGATCATGTTCAAAAAACAGGGTATAATCGTTTTTTAGTGCATTTTTATAAAATCTTTCTTTGTCTTTTAAAGTTATTAACGGTTGTGTATCGTAAGCCATTATCCAGGGCATTGGAATGTAAGCTGTTGATGGAAGCAGGTCAGCCATAAAAACTATTGTTCTGCCATGATAATTTATATGAGGAATTACTTGTCCTTCGGTATGTCCGTCAAATAATTTAACACTTATGTTTGGTAATATTTCGCAATCTTTTTCAATTAATTTCAGATGTCCGCTTTCTTCAATTGGCAGGATATTTTCTTTTAAAAATGAAGCACTTTCCCGTCTGTTTGGTTGTATAGCCCAGATAAATTGTTTTTTGCTGATCCAGTATGTTGCATTTTTAAATGTCAGTTCATAATCGGTTTTACCTTTATTATATTTGATACTTCCGCCGCAATGGTCAAAATGAAGATGAGTTAATATCATATCTGTAATATCATCAGGTGAAAAACCATATTTCGCAAGTGATTTTTCCAGAGTATCATTTCCATTTAAATAATAATGACGTAGAAATTTTTCATCCTGTTTATCACCAATACCGTTATCAATCAATATTTTCCTATCACCGTCCACCACAAGAAGGCATCGCATTGACCAGTTGCAGAGGTTTTTCTCATCACATGGGTACACTTTTTCCCAAAGGGTTTTTGGTATAATGCCGAACATGGCACCACCGTCTAATTTTAAATTTCCTGTTTCTATTGGATATAATTTCATTTATTTAATTTTATTTAATCACGTAACTTGAGTACTCGGGGTTAACAATTTCACAAACTGAATAATTACATAAAATTATCTGTCAAGTTGATCAAGAGCAAAGTTATATGCTCCGATTGAAGCTGCTTTTGAAGTTCCAAGTTTTGAAATTCCTACTCCAATACGTTTAACAGGGTCATAACTTACGGTTTTATTGCTAAACGGAACGCTTATTTCCCTGGATGTATTTTCAAGGAATTTTTTAAGTTCGTTTTTATTTTCAAGATTAAATGCTGTTATTTCCATACGTGGCAGGGAATTTCCATTTAACGTAAAAAAGTTATTGTTCATTTCTTCAACAAGCTTTTGTAAGAACAGCGGATATGCACCGGACAAACCACCGCCAATAACAACAAGTCCGTCAATAAGTGTTAAAGAATTTGCTATTGAATCACCGGCAACAATTGCAAGCTCTTCAAAAGATTTTATAGCTGCATTTTTATCACCTTTTTTAATACCTGTTCCGATTTCAAAAATATCCTTAGGTGATGGACAATTGTTGATGTCAGTTCCTGTTTCACGGGCAAAAACCCTCTGAATTCCACGGATACTAACACTATCCTCAACACTCGTTTCGGGATAAAGTTTATTTCGCATCCTGTTTATTTCGCCACCGGCAGAGTTATCTCCTAAAAATAAATTGCCGTTCGTAACAATTCCACCTCCGTATCCTGTTCCGAAAGTAACTCCAAACAAATTGTTATATCTTTTTATATTGCCATTTTTTTCTAAAATAGAGCTTATTTCCGGCAGAATTCCTGCAATAGCTTCGCCAAATGTAAAAAGGTCGCCATCATTATTTATAAATACGGGAATTTGAAATTCATTTTCTAACATTGCTTTTAAAGCAACGCCACCATGGAAAGCCGGAAGGTTTTCAAGATCGCCTATTATACCGTTTTTGTAATCGGCCGGTCCGGGAAAACTAAAACTTATAGCAACAGGTTTTTGATTGATCTTTAACTCAACTTGTTTAAATCCTGAAATAATATTCTTTAAAATTATTTTCAGATCATTTCCTTTTGCAGAAAGATTTACAGGTTCAATAATTTCACTACCACCCTGAACTGCTGAAAAAATAAAATTTGTACCTCCTGCATCAAGAGTTAAAACTATTCGTTTGTCATCTTTATAATCCATTGTTGTGGTTATATATGCACATTCTTAATTTCTTTTATTATATCCTTTTTAAATTTTCTTGCTCTGGCAGGACTATCAAGAGCGATGAATTCAACTTGACGAGAGAGCCTTGCTTTGAAAGAATCTTTAATTCGTAATCTGATTGTTTGCATTATTTATTATTTTTATTTATTGTACAAAAATATATAAATATCTTTAAGTATAGTCTTTATATTTAATAACTTTTTTAAAAAATTATTAATTTCAACCAGTCTTGCATATACTTTTTATCAGTATAATAAATTATATTTTTCAGAGTTTTTATTTAGTAGATAATTAGTAAGTTTGAAAATTATTTAAGAAACCATACATAAATCAATTTTATTAACCAAAATTAATTAAAATGAAAAAATTTAATTTAATTGCAATTCTTATTGCAGTAACCCTGATGTTTTCATGTACAACTGACAAGTACAAAGTAAAAACGGTTACCGATAAAAACGGTTATACTTATGAAACAGTAACTAACGACCCTTTAAATGCAAGAATTTATACTCTTGATAACGGTTTAAAAGTTTATTTAACTGATAACAAGGATGCACCGCGTATCCAAACTTTAATTGCAGTTCGGGCAGGTTCAACTTTTGACCCACCTGAAACAACAGGTTTGGCACATTACCTTGAACACATGATGTTTAAAGGGAGCGACGATTTTGCAACAATTGATTGGGAAAATGAGGAAATTGAGTTAGGTAAAATTTCGGATTTATATGAGCAGCATAAGAATACAAATGATCCTGAAGAAAAAAAGGCAATTTATAAAAAAATTGATAGTATTTCAGGAGTTTCCGCACAGTTTGTTGTTGCAAATGAATATGATAAGATGGTTTCCGCTCTCGGGGCAAAAGGAACCAATGCAGGAACATCCAATGAATTTACAGTTTACCTTAACGATATTCCATCTAACCAGTTGGAAAGATGGTTAAAGCTTGAAAAAGAACGTTTCAGTAAATTGGTGTTGCGGCTTTTTCATACTGAACTGGAAACGGTTTACGAAGAATTTAATATGTCGCAGGATAATGATTACAGGAAAATTAATAAAGCTTTGATGAGCGGGTTGTTTAAAAATCATCCTTACGGAACACAAACTACACTTGGGAAAGCCGAACATATAAAAAATCCTTCAATGGTGAACATCCATAATTACTGGAATACTTATTATGTTCCGAACAATATGGCTATATGTATGTCGGGAGATATTGATTTTGAAAAGACAATACAATTAATTGATAAATATTGGGGTGATTTTGAGCCCAATGAAAATATTCCTGATTTAAGCTGGAAGCCTGAAGACGAAATTACAGAACCAATAATAAAAAATGTAGTAGGACCGGATGCAGAATTTCTACGAATTGGCTTCAGGTTTGATGGTGCAAATTCCCCGGATGAAAAATATGTGGCATTAATTGATAATATTTTAAGTAACAGACAGGCTGGCTTGATTGATCTTGATCTTGTACAAGAGCAAAAAGTTTTAGGAGCAGGTTCTTATGCCTACTTTATGATTGATTACGGTATTCATGTTTTATATGGAAATCCCCGTGAAGGACAAACTCTGGAAGAAGTTAAAGACTTATTGCTTACAGAAGTAGAAAAAATTAAAAACGGTGATTTTGAAGATTGGCTGATAGAAGCGGTTATTAATGATTTTCGCTTGTCAGAAATACGTTCACAGGAAAGCAATTTCAGAGCTTTTGATTTTGTAGATACTTTTATTAAAGAAATAGATTGGGCAGATCAGGTAAAATTTATTGATGAACTGGAAAAAATTACAAAAGAAGACCTTATAAAATTTGCTAATGAGCATTATAAAAATAATTATGTTGTAGTTTATAAAAGAACCGGAAAAGACACTACTGCTGTTAAAATTGATAAACCACAGATAACTGCAGTTGATATTAACCGTGAGATACAATCGGAGTTTTATAAAGAATTTATTTCAGAAGAACCTGAAAAGCTTAAACCCGTTTTTGTTGATTTTGAAAAAGTAATTTCTACTGTTGATTTAAATTCTGATGTAAAACTGAACTATCTTGAAAATACGACAAATGAACTGTTTTCATTAAACTATATCATTGATATGGGTAAAGATAATATTAAACAATTACCTATTGCAGTTAACTATCTTCAGTATTTAGGTACTGATAAGTACAGTCCGGCCGAATTACAAGAGGAATTCTTTAAATTAGGAATAAGTATGGGAGTTTCTACAGGGAAAGAACGTTCGTATGTTTATATCTCCGGATTACAAAAATCATTTGAAAAAGGAATAGAACTGCTTGAACATGTGCTGGCAAATGTTAAACCC
>JAUXFX010000108.1 GCA_030622635.1 Bacteroidota bacterium | reverse complement strand
ATTCCTAGTAATTATAACGTCTTGGTTATTTTCTATTGCGGTAAAATATTGAAGTCCATCCTCAAAGTCAGAAAATGAATCGTCATTTAATGCTAACCCAATTATTTTGTCGTCAAGAGGTAAAATATTAACAATTAACCTGAGTTTCCGTAATATTTCTTTTGCGTTCTTTGTATTGGTTTGCCGTAATAATGTATAACTGGTATTTGCAACAGTCAATGACGAAATATTAAGTTCAATAATTTTCCGGTCTGCTAATGAAAAAAGATTTGCTGACTCATTATAAAATGGTTCTCTTCGTGATAAGAGGTCTATGACGATGTTGGTATCAATAAAAAGTTTTTTCATTTATATTTTTCAGTTAAATAGTCGCCATATTCTTTTTTATAGTCAAAGTCAGATGGCAAGTCAATTACACCGCTTAAGCTTTCCACAAGAGGAGTGATTGATATTTTGCTATCGGTTTCTTTTTTTCTGGTCAGGCTGTCAAGATACGATTCAATCATTTTTGATAGACTAATCTTTTGACTTCTAGCGTAGATTTTTGCTCTTTCGATTACACTGTCATTTAATCTTAATGTCAATTTTGTTTCCATGTCAATAATATTTACGTGCAAAGATACAATAATTATACGTCACATCCAAATTTCCATGAATTTTTTTCAGGCTTATTGCTAACGTCAGTCTGTCTAAAAAGCCTCCGTTTAATTTATTTTAAACATTCCATTTCTATGATATTTTTAAAAGAACCTAATTTGAAATTCTTTACGATCTTTCCTATAAGAGAAATGGAATGTTTTAACGTCAAACATCAAACGTCAAACGTCAAATTATCCATATCTAAATTAGGTTAACTTTTTTAAATTAAAACTATCCTTCATTTTATTGTTTTAAATTGAAAAATTAGTCAAATTTATAGAATTATTTTATGAATATTTATATTTAAACTATAAATATTCATATTTTTATTTTGGATTTATCATATTTTTGATCTATATTTGTATTTTATAAATATAAATCAAAAATAATGACTACATTTACCAGTACACTACCGGAAGAACTTCTCAGGAAATTGAATGAAATGGCCGGAAAATTAACAATGCCAAAAAATAAAATTATTGAGAAAGCTTTGCAAATTTATTTAGACCAGTTGACTCGTGCTGAGTATGTTAAATCATACAAGCAAGCCGGAGATGATGCCAATATTCTTGATATTGCGGAAGAAGGCATGGAAGATTACCTAAAACAACTGAACCAATGAAGCAGTGTGAAATCTGGTATGCCGACCTAAATCCGGTTAAAGGTAGTGAACAAAAAGGTTTTCGCCCGGTGGTTATCATTAGCGGAAACATGCTAAACAAATATCTGCAAATTATTATTGCATGCCCTCTAACAAGCAAAATTAAAGAGTATAAAGGAAACATTATCCTTGAACCAAATAATCAAAATGGCTTATCAGAAAAATCAGAAGTTATGATTTTTCATATACGTTCAATTTCAAAAGAACGATTGGTTAAAAAAATAGGTTTTATTACAAGCAAACAACTTTTAGAAATTAAACAAGGTCTGAGAGATGTTTTGAGGTATTAGTTTAACGTCAAACATCAAACATCAAACGTCAAATTATCCACTTCTAAATTAGGTTAACTTTGTAAAATAGAACTATCCTTCATCTTCTTGTTTTTGTTTTTTCTTCACTTCCTCCTGAATTGCTTTTGCTTTTTCATGATCCAGGTTACCTTTCCTGCCTTTCTCCCTTACATCAAGTTTTTGAATTGAAGTTTGACTTCCATATATGATTAAATTATCTCCTGATAAACCTGTGTTTTCCAAAGCAGCAGCTGCTATTCGTGTTATCAGAATGGAAAATATCAGAATAGCTATTACAGATATTGCAGGAAACATAATTTTATTGTTTTAAAATAATATTTAATATAAGTACTGATCGATCTGGCATATGATTAAACTTTCTAATCTTCAAATAATAAAATCCATATAATTTTTTTTGTTAATTATTGAATAATCAATTTTGCCATAATGTTTAATAAAATCGGAGGGTAGAGATGCTTTTCCTTTTTGCCATTTTATTTCATAAGCATACATAATACTGTCATGCACCTCTATCATGTCAATTTCCTGTTGATTATAATTTCGCCAAAAATAGCGATTGCAAAATATTCTTTGATAACTTGTTTTTTTTATTCTTTCATAAATAATAAAATTTTCCCAGAGCGCTCCAATATCATTTCTATTATCAATTTCATTAAATTGCATTATTATAGCATTTCTTACACCATTGTCCCAAAAATAATATTTACTTTTTTTTACAATTTCCTTACGAAGATTTTGACTATAAGACCTTATATTAAATATTACAAATGTTTTCTCTAAAAGGTCTAAGTATCGTGCTATAGTCCTTACATTTACTGAAAGTTGACAGGCAAGTTCATTTATTGAAACTATATTTCCAACCTGAAATGCCAGTAATTTCAATAAATCCATAAGTAGTTTAGGACTTTTTACTTTTTCTAAAATAAGAATATCTTTTAACAGATATGAATTTACTAACTCATCTAATATCTCAATCTTATCTTTTTTATTTTTTGTAGTCAGTATTTCGGGATAAGAGCCGAAAACAAGGTATTCATTAAGCTTTTCTCTCAGTTCAAACTTATTATATATGGAAAGTAATTCATTTTGAGAAATCGGTAATAATGTAATAACTTTTTTCCTACCGGTCAAAGGTTCACCAATGTTTTGAGACAGGTCAAATGAGGACGATCCTGTTGCAATAATTTTAAGATCAGGTAAATTATCAACCAATATTTTTAATCCCATTCCTATTCCATGTATTTGCTGAGCTTCATCAATTGCTATTAAGTCATAACCTGAAGCATATTCCAAAATCTGATTAAAATCACGTGAACCAAGTATTTGCTGGATACGAATATTATCTCCTGAATCAATTTTATATTTTAAATTGCTTTTCTTTAGCAATTCATTTAAAAGTGTTGTCTTCCCAACACGTCTTGCGCCATAAATGATCAACACTTTTCTTGGTAGCATTATTTCATTAAGATTTTTAAAATATCTTGTAATCATTTTAAGATTTTTTTGCAACAAAGATACAAAAATTAGTATGAATATTTGTATTCATACTACAAATATTTACATTATTAAGAAAATATTTTGATTATATTGAAAGAAAATTAAAGTTAAGTAAAATATAATTGTTTTAGAAATGGAATGTTTAACTACATTTTTATAATTTTATGGAACTGGATAAATTTTAGAATCATCCCTGTATCCGGGTTCATCTTTATACCAGTCAGGAAAGTTTGTGCCGCCGGAATTAGCCCATTCATAAAATTTTAAGTAACCATAGGTAATTTCAACCTTTTCAATTACATAATCAAAACTTTCGATAATATTAATTGCCCATGGAAGGTTGTTTTCAGTTTTATAATATCTGTCTATGCTTGGGTCACTGTCGTCATTCAATGTTCCGAAATAACTTGCATCAACAAGGCTTGTCGGAGGATAATCTGCAAGGTGTATCTCTTTCCCCCTTATTTCATCAACAATTAAAAACGGGTTAAAATTAATCATATCAATATCGCCTAAACTATATATTCCCTGGGTGAAAACCATAGTTATTTTAACTGTATCGGGCTCTACATAAGGATATGCAGGATTAACATTAACACCAAACCCTGATGAAGATTGTAAAATATTATATGCATTATCAAAAACGATTATTGTTGTTTTAGCCTGACCGGCTTCTGTACCATTGGCATTTAAAGTTATATACCCATCCTGAAGGTTATAACCACTCACAGTAATATCATTTGCCTGAATATTATTATTGGGAAATTGAAACCCGAATCCGTTGGACAGACTTGCACCGATTGCACGAACAACAAAGTTACCGTAAATTTCAGTTACTTTGTTTGAAGCACTCGTAACAATTTTAAACTGATAATCCAGTACTAAGTCATTAAAATCATAATCCCCTAAACCCGGCCAGAGGTCTTCAAAAGCAAGACTGGCATAATCACCTGATGGGCAGAAATTATTAAAAGCCCGTTCAGGGTCGTAAGGATAAGCATCTTCATCATCAGGAACACCATCTCCGTCACTATCTGTTCCTTGTTGTCCATTATATATCGCCTGAATTTCACCTGCAGTTAATGCCTGATTATAAATACGGACATCGTCAATAGTGCCTTTAAAAAATTTCTGTGCGCCATTATCCGACCCAAAACTAACTGGTCTTTGATTTACTTTTAATTCACCGGTAACAGCTTTACTGCTTTTTTCCTGTCCGTTTACATATAATTTCATTTGCGAACCGTCGTAAGTTAAAGCTATATGATACCATTCTTTTAATAATGGTCTTCCTTCGCCCCATTCCAATCCATGACTTGTATTATTAGTCATTCGTATTGAGCCTTTCCATCCCTTCCATTTATCCAAACCAATATTATATCCGTCCCAGTCGCCTTTCTGGACAACTTTAGCTGTTACATTTTTTTGGGTTTTTGCCCATGCCATAATTGATAAACTTTGTGTTATGTCAAGATTATCTGCATCAGGTACTGACACAAAATCATCTTTTCCATCAAATTTTAATGCACTTCCTGAAATTCCTTCTGTCCAGCTTGCTCCATAAATTGTTCCATCATTACCATCTTCCGAATCATAAACTATTGTTCCTGAATTTTCATTTAAATGCCATAAAGAAACAATACCGTCTTTATTAAAACTTTTATTATTTATAATATTCTTCTTTGAAAGTGAGAATTCAACATTATCATTAATAATGCTTACAGGTACTGAATTTATTGCTACTTCATCAATATATACAGGGAAATTGATGCTAACTTTATAACTTTCTTGTAAACTATCATAAATGCTGTAAAAACCATCATGATAAAAAATATTACCATCAACTGATGTGATTTGTAATATGGTTGTTTCTTCCGTAAAGATACTAAAATTAACAGTTCTTGATGTTTCCCAATTAAAGTCAGGGCTCGCTACAAGATTAGAAAGGTTATGAATAACATCATGAGGTTCATCATTAAACTTTTTACAAGCTGTAAATAAAATAAATACTGAGAATAAAACAAATGTAATTTTTTTCATTTTTCCAGAAATTAATGTTTTTAAAAAATACGTACAGCAATTATTAAGCCAAATGTAAAATTAAATTATATTTTCCAGAATTACAATTGTTTATGAATAAATTGTATAATTATTGATTCTAAATTTGGGAAGATTTTCTATAAATTGGATATAAGGTGATTTTCTTGTGGATAACATTTTTTTCATGAGATTAATTTGTGAAAATAATTCTTGCATTTGTTGCAGTTTTAATTTGTTTTATAATCTACACTCGGTTCAGCAGCCATATTTAAGTTTTCTATTTCAATAACTCCAACCTTCACCTGCCCATTCATTAGAATTGGCAATAGCCAATCTCTTAACTCTGTATACAGCAGGTTTTAAGATAACTCAACGTCAAATTTTATTAACTCTGCTATATTGATAGTTGGTAGAATAAATTTATTAAATTCTGTATTTTCTGTTTTGCAATGTAATGTTCCTCTTAAAGTTCCAATGGTTAACATTACCAAATGAGAAGCAAATCCTTTCGGTATCACCAATTTATTGTTTGAGTTTTGCAATTCATTCCAGGCGGATTCTTCAATTTTATAATGATTGGCAATTTCTATTAACAAGAAAGGTTTTTCTTTTTGCTCAAACTGAACCAAAACAAAGGAGGCTATAAACTTATTTTCTTTATCTAATCCAAACTTAAGAGAAATAGACAGATTTATTTCTGTAATGGAACTATCAAAAGCATCTTGTATAATAGCAAATTGTTCTGTTGTGATTTTATGTAATTGAAATCCAATAGGGTTTATGTTTTCTTTAGTTTTAGCCATAGTTTGCAATTTTTTCATTTACTACATTTTGTTGGAAGTAATCATTTCTGTATTTGTAAGTAGTTTTTTGTTTTGCAATTTCTTCTTTATTTGAATATATATGAAAATAAATATATTCTTTCGCAAAATTATAAATTTTAGTAATTGTTTGATTTTCGTTTTTAGAGAATATCAACTTTGTTTCTAAAGCCTTTTCTAATTTAGAAATTGTTTCCAAAGTCAAATTTTCCTTTCCTTTAACAATCTTATTAATTTGCTGAGGCGAAACGTTAATCATTGCTGCAAGCTCTTTTTGCTTGATACTCTTTTCTCTGAGAGTTCGTAAAATTTTTATGGCAATTTTTCGAGAATGCTTTAACCATTCTTTATTCTTTTGCCTGTTTTTAGCTTCTCCCAACCAATTAGAATCACTGGTAGCTAAACTATTTAATTTGTCTATATTTGCCATAATATCTATAATTCTAAAAAATCTACTATGCCATCATTGTCAATTATACTTTCATCAATTAAGAAATTTTTTGATTTTGAAAGTTTTTCTAATTCAAGCTGTAGATGTTCTCTTTCGTTCATTGTTTCTGTTATTTTAATCGCCCCACCTGTTACTATAAAAACATTAGGTTCAATTCTAATCGCATAAATACGCAACCAGCTTTTATGGCATGAACCATATGCTTTGCTTTTCTGATAATCAGGTATGGGGTATTTCTGAGCATCCTTATCGTTTAAAGGATGAAACAGGTTCTGTAATTTTTCAGATCCATTGGTTTTGCCGTTTTCTGCAATATCTATTAAATTCTGTTCAAGCTCATCAGCTTCTTCAATAGTTTGTTCAATTGCATCTTCTATAGAAATAAAATTGTAAAAATCTCTTTGTAAATCTGATTTATGTTCTTCGAAAAATGATTCCAGGTATTCAATATCAGACCATTCTTCAAATAATCTACTAAACTCATTTCGTTCATTGCCTTCGTATTTAATAGCATAAAGACTATCCTCTATAATTGTTTCGACTGCAAACATACAACATTTTTTGTATAAATCAACTTACAGGTTGATTTATTTTATTTTATTTTTTTTATAATTTTTTTATTTTCTTTTTCTTCTTTATAATCATTTTTTATTTGCCAAGTTGTTTCCTTTCCAAAAAACATATTATATGATTCCAAAAATCCATCATAAATTATAAAATTGTCAAATGGTAATATAGTTGCCTTAATTAAAATGGGATAATCAACCAGCATATCATCAAATCTATCAGATAATCCTTTAACTGCATAAAAATTATTTGTTTTTACCTCAAGAAAAATTGCATAGTTTTTTAAACATTTTAAGAATACAAAATCTCCTGTTTTTATACCTGCAAAATATAAAAGTCCTAAATGTTGCTTTTAAAAATTTCTTATATTGTTTTTCTGTCAATACCATTTAATCTATATGTTTGTCATTTATTCGCTACAACGACAGTCTGTCTAAAAACCCTCCCTTTTATTAAAACTCAAACAAATATAAGCCGATTTAAGATTACTTTGAAAAAATAAACTTATGTTAAATCGGATTGTTCGAGCAATACAGGGAAAAAGTTTACCTGGTTTCTGTTGGTTCCTTGAATAAATTTCATGTTTTAAAGATACTCAATTTATAAAAAGTACCTGCTTTAATAACAATGAAATTATTAACAAAATGGTGTTGGGTTTTTAGACAGTCTGGCGGTTAGGCTTTCGTTATTTCTTCATATTATCGTATTTTGGAGGAAATGAAAAATCATCATCCTCAAATTGCCTAAGCACTGAATTTAACATCCACTTCCCATCAATATTGACTAATTGCAGGCTATTCACAGCCCTACTATATATGGAGTCCTTTGAGTTGAAATAGTAGGCGTGATAACTAATTCTATGTGCTATATTTCCATAGCACTCTGTCTTTGAATCTATTTCGAATTCACTGAAGTAGGTTATTTGTCCGGCGTTAATTGCTTTTTTAAAACGATTGAGACTTTCTTTCATCGATTCTATTATAAGGCTATCTCCTCTCAATGTCTGAACGAAGGAATTAGTCGTATAATAATCATAAAAATTAGAAAAATCTACCCAATCACCTTTTTCATATTTCCAAAAATCATATGCTCCGGCTACTGCTTTATCAATAGCTTTTTTTACTTCAGGAATGGGTTCTGATGTGTCAATTGATGTGTTGTTATCCTTTGGTGCATTGCAGGCAATGACTGTTAAAAGGATGATGAATAATGTTATTGATTTTTTCATAATAATAATTTAGTTTATAAAATTGTTTAATTGAGACAACGTTTTGAATATGGTGCGTTTGGCATTTCAACGCTCCAATTTTTCAAGTCACTACTATGTTTATTAATTACTATCATCTTCATTTTTAGCACTATTTGCCAAATGCACTATATTTTTTGGGCAATCGTGCTTTTTAATATTCTTGATTATATATCTGTTCAATAATTACTGTATCAGTTTTAATGATAATTCTTGTTATATCTTCCAATGGGTATCCATTTGTAAAATATCCAAATCTCTCAAATTGACTAACGCCAGTATTTTGTGGTTTATATGTCAATAAATAATCTCCATCGACCTTAGGTAAATCAGTCATATCCATAAAATAAATTTTTATTTCGTCTTTTTCTAACTTTATATAATCTGATATGTTTTCGTGGTCATTAGATTTTATGTTTATAGAGTCAATTACTGTATCGGTTCTGTTGGTAATTTCAAACTTTGCTTTAATTTCATATTGGCATGAAGTCAAAAAAGTCATAAAGAAAAATATTGTTATTATTGTTTTCATTTAATTTCTAATTTCTTTCTTGCTAATACTTGTCCGGTTTCATTTAAAAATTCAAATTCATACAAGCCTTTTTCAGTGAAATCTACATAGTCATAGGCATAACTATCTCCAAGATTAATTTTCCAGTCTTGGCTTCCTAAAGAAATTTTTTCAGTTTGGTCTATGTAATAAAAATTCCCAGTAACTCTTTTTTCAGAAAATGGCTGATTACATTCAAACAATACATAAACTCTATTTCCTGTTCTAAAAATAGTCTGGCTTGGTTCACATTCTATATCTGAGTTCAGATTTGTACAAAAGTCAATTGAATATTCTTTTGGTTCTGAACAACTATAAATAGTCAAGATTGTTATAACTAAAATTATTATATGTTTCATTTTTCTTTGCATGTTGCCAAACGGTGGTAATATGAAATTTTGGGCATTTTAAAACTCCAAACTTTCAACTTACTATACTATTTGCTTGGAGTTAATTCGTTCATATTTAACACAATCTGCCCAATTTATTATATTGCGTGTTACCGCCTGGCATTTTTACTAATTCATAATTTGTACTTCGTCCTCCACCAACTTCCTTTTGCAAAACATCTTTCTTTATCAAATCTTGAATATCTCTTAATGCTGTATCCTGAGAACACTTATTTATTTTACCCCATTTCGAGGAAGTTAGTTTCCCATTAAATCCGTCAAGCAATTTATTTATCATCTTTTGCTGTCTTTCATTGAGGATTGTTGTTGAATGCAATTTCCAAAATTCTGCTTTATAAAACACATTAGATAAAATTTCTTCAGTTGAGTTTATTGCATTTGTTAAACAATTCAAGAACCATAAAATCCATTCTGTAATATCTAAATTGCCTTTTTGTGTTTTTTCTAAGATGTTATAATATTCCTTACGCTCAACTCTAATCTGGGCGGACATACTATAAAATCTCTGAACACTTTTATCTGAACGAGCTAATAACATATCTGTTATTGCCCTCGTAATTCTACCATTCCCATCATCAAATGGATGAATTGTCACAAACCACAAATGAGCAATCGCTGCTTTTAACACTAAATCTAATCCATCTTCATTTTCAAACCAATTCAGAAAGTTATTCATTTCACCAGCTACTCGCTCAGATTCTGGAGCTTCATAATGTACTTTTTCTTTCCCCATTGGTCCAGAAACGACTTGCATTGGCCCTTCTTTTCTCCAATCAGCAACTGTTATTTTATACATACCACTTCTTCCTGTTGGAAATAGAGCCGCGTGCCAATCAAATAATCTTTCAGCTGTAAGAGGAACTGAATAACATTGAGTTGAGTCTAACATCATTTCAACAATTCCATCAACATTTCTTTCGGAAAAAACTGAACCTGCAATATCAAGTCCTAATCTTCTTGCAATTGAAGAACGCACTTGTTCTTTTTCCAAATATTCACCTTCAATTTCAGATGATTTTAAAACATCTAATGTCAGCGTATTTAATACAGCTTCATTTTGCAAGTCAAAACCAAGAGTTTCCATTTTACCTATAAGTTTTCCTTGCAGGTTTCTTGTTTCTCCTAATTTCAACAAAACTTGACTATTATCCCAAATGAAATCAGCCCAATTATCTTGTTCGTGTATGTAAACCTTCATTCTTCGCATAATTTGCGACAAATATACTAATTATTCTCCGCATTCAAAATATTCTCCGTGTTTATTGCGGTGTTTCTGGCTTTATTCTCCGCAACTTCTCGTTTCCTTTGCTTGGCGGTAACGATGGCAATATGGCATGAAGCGGAATGCGAACTATTCACTATCAAATTAAAATAAAATTTGAACGGGTTAAATCACTTCAAATTAGCACTTTACCGCTTTTTGCTATATTGCGT
>JAUXFX010000027.1 GCA_030622635.1 Bacteroidota bacterium | reverse complement strand
AATATTTTTTAAATGAAAAAGAAATCAAAAAAGAAAAAATGGTTTATATGGGGTGGGATCGTTTTGATCATCATCCTTGTAATAGTGGCTATTAATAAAAAGCAAAACACAAAAGGTATAAAAGTCAGCACTGAACTTGTTGAAAAACGAACAATTATTGAATCGGTTTCAGCAAATGGTAAAATTCAACCTGAGGTTGATGTAAAGATCAGTCCGTACATTTCGGGTGAGGTAGTTGAACTATATGTAAAAGAGGGTGAAGAAGTTAAAAAAGGTTATTTATTGGCAAAGATTGACCCTGAAATTTATATATCTAATTATGAAAGAATAGAAGCTGCATTAAATACACAGCGGGCAAATTTAGCCAACTCTAAAGCCCGTTTAGTGCAGGTAAAAGCTCAATATACAAATTCAAAACATAATTTTGAAAGAAATGAAACACTTTATAAGCAAAACGTGATTTCAGCAGCAGATTTTGAAGCTGCAAAATCTTCGTATGAAGTTGCAGTAGCCGAAGTTGAGGCAGCAAAAGAAAGTGTAAAAGCAGCCGAATACTCGGTGAGCAGTGCACAAGCTTCATTAAAAGAAGCAAAGGAAAATCTTAATAGAACAAGCATTTTTGCTCCTAACGACGGAACAGTCTCAAAATTGAATGTAGAAAAAGGTGAGCGTGTAACAGGAGCATCCCAGTTTTCAAGCGGAACCGAAATAATGCGAATTGCCAATCTGCAGGAAATGGAAGTGAATGTTGAGGTTAACGAAAATGATATTGTAAGAGTGGCATTAGGCGATACTTCAATTATTGAGGTGGATGCTTATCTTAACAAAAAATTTAAAGGTATTGTTACAGAAATTGCCACTTCCGCCAATACTCTTGGTGTGAGTGTTGATCAGGTTACTAATTTTGATGTAAAGATCAGGGTGTTAAGAGATTCGTATAAGGACCTTATTCCTGAAGATAATCCGCGTTTCTCACCGCTCCGGCCGGGTTTGTCGGCAACCGTTGATATTCAAACCGAAACAGCACACAATATTTTAACTTTACCTATACAGGCAGTTACTACAAGGTCGGATACTACCGGCAGAGAAAAATCATTACGTGAAAAAAGAGAAGAAGAAAAATCCAAAAAGGATGAAAGCAAAGAAGATGAGGAATTTCATGAATATGTATTTATATATGATAATGGTATAGCCAAAATGCAAGAGGTTAAAACCGGTATTCAGAACAATACTTATATTGAAATTACCGAAGGGCTTGAAGACGGACAGGAAGTTATTGTTGCTCCCTACAGGGCAGTTTCCAAAAAACTGAAAAACGGGGATGAAGTGAAGAAAGTACCTAAAAAAGATCTGTTTGCTTCGGAGGATTAATGGGTTATTAGTGTTATTAATTAGTTGTTTGTAAGAAAACGTCAATAACTTCGTTACGCTCGTATTTAAAACCAGTCATCCGTACGGACTCCTGATTTTAAATATTTCGCAAGCCTCGTTCTTGACGCCTTCTTATCAAACACTGAGTTTTCGTGTAAAGACTAGTTAACACCCATTTAAGACGACACGATAAAACCAAGTTTTTTAAAAAAAATTTGCAAATTCCAAAATATGTACATAATTTTGTACAAAAAAACAAAATAGATATGCTTACAACAACAATATCGGATTTTAGAAAAGACATTAAGAGATATCTTGATAGTGTTATGGATAATTTTGAAACTTTGATAATTAATCGAGGTAAAGACAATGGAGTAGTAGTAATTTCATTAGACGAATATAACTCATTATGTTCGACACAACACGAACTCTCATCTAAGACTAATGAAAAAAGATTGGATTCGGCAATTGATAAATTTGAAAAAGGTTTATCATTTCAAAAAGACCTCATAGAAAAATGAAGTATATATTTGTCGATGAATCCTGGGCGGATTACTTGTATTGGCAAAAGACCAATAGAAAAAATTTGAAAAGGATAAATGAGTTAATCAAGGATATTTCACGGAATCCATTTTCTGGGATTGGAAAGCCTGAACCATTAAAACACAAGTACAAAGGATATTGGTCCCGAAGAATAGATGGAGAACATCGATTGATTTATCAAGTAAAAGATGAAGAAATTCGGATTGTAAAATGTAGATTTCATTACGATTAGGATTACATAATTTTATTGAAAAGATTGAGAATATTGATTTACTAAGAGAATATTATAATGAAATGAAAAGATTAATTCAAAATTCGAAATCAAATATATGGGATACATTATCTGAAGAACAGAAAAGAGAAGTTCTTTTATCATATGAAGAAAGTGAAGATGATAGTAATCTTGTCGATAATGATGAAGTAATGGAAAAATATAAGAAATGGATGTAAGAATCAGATGGACCAAACGAGCTTCAAATAGTTTTGATAAAACAGTTGAATATATCGAATAAAAGGTGAAAATATCATTTTACTCAAATTCTTCGATAATCGTCAACATCCTTCAAAGAAACGATAAAACGATATCACATTGCACAGATTGCAGCCAAATTATATCCATATGGACAACGATTTAATTGCAAAACATTATATACAAGCCCCAAGCCAAAACAATACATGAACGTAATATTTGCAGATAATAATACATTAAAAGATTTAGAAATATTTGAAGACAAAGAGAAAAAAAGCGGGTTGCTCCTTTGTTTTAAAAATACTTTAACCCAGGGTGGCTATAATAAAATCCAGGAACTTCTTTCAAATCCTACAGATAACATTAATAATCTGTTAGATAGACAAAATTTAATTAAATATCTTTCAAACAGTGATAATCTTAACTTAGACTTTTCAAAGGAAGATATCGGATTTATAGAGTCATATCTGAATTCAGATGTTCGAACAGCTAATTCTTATTTCAAAATAGCGTTTTATGTAAAGGCTTTACTTTACAGGATTATTTTCAGGAATCATTATGAATACATTATCATAGGAGTTGCGAAAATTATAAGATTTATTCATCAACTGAATTTATTGCTTGATTCCGACTATGATGAAAAAATAGTAGAGTTAAAAATAATATCAGATAATATTAAAGAAACATTAGAAAAAAAAAATTTCAAAAAAATACTTCGGATAAATCCCTCAAAGCACCTCTCACTATTTAAAACCCTTTCGTTAGATTCAAAATTCAGATTAATATTTAAACCAAAATTCGAATTACTCTTAAACCAAGTATATCTGTTAGATGCCTTTTCAACAATAGGCAGAGTTAGTAAGGAAAGCGGCTTTTGTTTCCCGGAATTTATCAACGATGACACATCTCAACTTGTAATGAAAGATTTTTTTCATCCTATGATAGAAGATCCTGTTAAAAATAGTATTAAGTTAATAAGTAACAATACCATATTTCTGACTGGACCAAACATGTCAGGTAAAACAACATTATTAAAAGCAATTGGCATTTCAGTTTATCTTGCTCACCTTGGATTCCCCGTACCATGTTCTTCAATGCTGTTAACTCCTTTCAAAAGCATAATAACAAGTATAGATAATAATGATAATATTAACATTGGGTACAGCTATTTTTATGCAGAAGTTAAACGCGTTAAAGAAGCCATTGAAAGAATAAAAAATCATAAAAATGTATTGTGGATAGCAGATGAACTTTTTAGAGGAACAAATATAAAGGATGCTTATGATGCATCGGAATTAATAATTAAAAGCGTTTCAAAAGCAAAGGGCAATGTAATAATATCCTCTCATTTAATTGAATTGTCAAAAGACATAGAACATATTCCAACGATTACTTTCAAACAAATGGAAACACAAATTGTAAATGATTTGCCTAAATTTGCATATAAATTGATTGATGGAGTATCTTCCGTACGCTTAGGACTATATATTTTGAAAAAAGAAAAAGTTATTGATAATTTAGATGAGATGCTTGATGCCGGTATATAACAAATGAGTCCAGTTTAATAAGCCATGGGATGACTCATTTTCAAAAAACATCAGAAAAATGAATATTCATATTCTAAATATTGAAACTGCTACAAGTATATGCTCTGTTGCTTTGACAAAGAATAATGAATTACTGTCGTGCAGAGAATCTAATGATAAAAATTCTCATTCTTCTAAACTTACATTATTTATTGATGAAGTAATTAAAGAAGTTGATATTAATTACACTGATTTGGATGCAATTGCGGTTAGCAAAGGTCCTGGTTCATATACCGGCTTAAGAATAGGTGTGTCAACTGCAAAAGGCTTGTGTTATGCTTTGGATAAACCTTTAATTTCCGTTGGTACTTTACAAGCAATGGCTTTAGGCATGGCTGAAAAATTCATTACAGAAAAAATATTTGAGAAATCCGTATTATTTTGCCCGATGATTGATGCAAGACGAATGGAAGTTTATTCTGCTTTGTATGATTCAAATAATAAAGAAGTCAGGGAAATCAGGGCGGAAATTATTGATAAAAACTCGTTCTCGGATTTTATGCAAAACAATAAAATTGTCTTTTTCGGTGACGGAGCTTCAAAGTGCAAACAGGTTTTAGCACACCGGGGAAATGCGATTTTTATTGATAACTTTTTTCCCTCAGCTTCATTTATGACAGAAATTGCAGATTTAAAATTCAAGAACAAAGATTTTGAAGATGTTGCTTATTTTGAGCCGTTTTATCTAAAAGATTTTATTCCGGGAAAACCGAAGGTGAAAGGATTATATTAAATTAAGAGATTGTTTGAAATTTTCTAAAAGCTTATTATGAAAGCTAAAATGAAAGTTAATTCTTGTGAAGAATGCAAAATGCGGAAACTTGCCGAAAGAAAACCAAATTCATTTTGGGCAAAAGTCTGGCGCTGGCATACTAAATGGTGTCCCGGCTGGAAAGCTTATCAGAAGGAAATAGATCAGCAGGCATAACGACAAACATATCGCCGATAATCTTGATCTGCAAATAATTTTCTACAAATTTACGAGTGGCAGTAACAGTAGCAGTATGATTTTCCCTGCCGCTGTTACTGCCACTTGTTTATAAATTCCCACCAAAAGATGAATTAATTTTAAAACTTGTTTAAAAAATACATAGAATCTTACAATTAGAATAGGATATTTTTTTTAATTTTGGAAATTCAAAAAAATCAAATTATAATTATGGATTACGAAATATTAAAACTTAAAATTGAAGATGGTATTGCTTTGGTTACTATTAACCGTCCTGAAGCATTAAATGCACTGAATTCAAGGTTTTTCCATGAAATGGACGACATAGTGGCTTCCATTGCTTCAAATGAAAAAGTTAAAGTGATGATAATAACAGGCGAAGGCAAGGCATTTGTTGCAGGAGCCGACATTGCCGAAATGGTTGATATGACACCGAAGCAGGGAACTACATTTTCAAAATTAGGACAAAATACTTTCAGCAGTCTTGGAAAACTGGAAATTCCTGTTATTGCAGCTATCAATGGTTTTGCTCTTGGAGGAGGACTGGAATTGGCAATGGGATGTGATTTTCGCATTGCAAGCTCTAAAGCTAAGTTCGGACAACCGGAAGTTAATTTGGGAATGATACCGGGATATGCCGGCACACAACGCTTACCACGCCTTGTTGGTCTGGCTGATGCACTTTATATGCTTACAACCGGTGAAATGATACGAGCAGAAGATGCACTGCGTATAGGTTTGGTTCAAAAAGTTGTTGAACCGGAAGAATTTATGAATGAAGTGAAAAAGATTGCTAAAACTATTGCTTCCAAAGGTCCTAAGGCTGTTAAAAAAGTAAAATATGTAGCACGTAAGGGATTGCTTTCCGAATTTGAAAGAGCTTGTGATTTGGAAGCGGATTATTTTGGTTCTCAATTTAAAGATGAAGGTGAAGAAGGCATGAAAGCATTTCTTGAAAAAAGAAAACCTGATTGGTAAAATTCCAGGATTTTTTTTGTTTTTATTAAACCCAACCCAGATAAACTTGAAGAACAAATTTCAAATAAATTATAATCAAATATTGATAACCAATGAATTACGAAGAAAGACTCCAAAATGTGACGGTGCTTGGCGCCGCCGGAAAAATGGGCAGCGGAATTTTGCTGCTTACAGCCGTTGAAATGGCTGATATTAGCCTTAAACCCGAAAATCGGAACAAAACTTATGTTTTGAATGCAATGGATGTGTCGCATGAAGGACTGGCAGGTTTGCTGAGATACCTGAAAGTTCAGGTTCTGAAAATTGCCGAGAAAAAAATGGTTCTGCTCAGAAAAATATATGCCGACAGAACCGACCTTATTGAGAACAAAGATATTATTGACCAATATGTCTTTGATGTTATCAATATTGTACGACCTGTAACTAAATTAGAAGCAACTTACGATTCAAACCTGATTTTTGAAGCTGTAAGTGAAAATAAAGATTTGAAAGTTAAATTGCTTTCGCAGATTGACAGTAATAATCCTAATAATCCATGGTATTTTACAAATACTTCTTCTGTACCAATAAATGTTGTTGAAAAAGAAGCAGGTCTTGAAGGCAGGATTCTCGGATTCCATTTTTATAATCCTCCTGCAATCCAAAAATTAGTTGAACTGATCGTTACTGATAAAACTAAAAAAGAAGTTGTTGAATTTGCAAAAACTTATGCAAAAAATTTACGAAAGATCATTGTTTCTTCAAATGACTTTGCAGGATTTATCGGTAATGGACATTTTATGCGCGACGCACTTCATGCAATTACCGAAGCCGAAGCCCTTGCCAAAGATATGCCGTTTGTTGAAGCAGTTTATATGGTGAATAAAGTTGCACAGGAATATCTTGTCAGACCAATGGGAATATTCCAGTTGATTGATTATGTAGGTATTGATGTTGTTCAGTTTATTATGAAAGTGATGAATCCGTTTGTAACTGATGAAGAACTACATAGCTCTCTATTGGATAAAATGATTGAACTTGGTGTAAAAGGCGGCCAAAAACCCGATGGTTCACAAAAAGACGGTTTTATGAAATATGAAAAAGGACAGCCTATTGCTATTTTTGACCCTGATAAAAAAGAATATATCCCGATATCAGAATTTAAGGATAAATGTGATAAAAAATTAGGACCTATTCCGGATTCAAAAATATCATGGAAATCAATAATTCGTCGTCCTGATAAAGAAGTTTTGCTGGGAGATTTCTTTAAAACAATGAAAACAATGAAAACATTTGGTGCCGAATTAGCTGTAAAATACGGAAAACGTTCAAACGAAATTGGTAAAAAGTTAGTAGCCGATAATGTTGCTAATAACGAAAATGATGTCAATACTGTTATGCTTACCGGATTTTTCCATGCTTATGGCCCTGTGAATACATTTTTTGATTAAACAGTATTTTTAGAAAATATATAAGAATTCATAAATTAAATAGAGACTAAAAATTTAAAAAAATGAAAAAATTAAGGAAAAAAGTATATATGACTGCAGGTTATAATACAATTTCATTGGGAACAGGCAGGAGAGAATTTCATCCTAAAAAACCTCGTCCCGGAATTGAATATTATATAAAAGAAGCAGGACAAGGAACCTTAAAACAAATTGGTGGTGCAAGGAATGTTGATGAAGGTGCTATTGGGAATTTTATGGCGCCCAGGTTTAACAGACAAGGCAATTTACCCGGTTTTATCCCGATGATTGATGAAGAGCTGCAATGGAAGCCATGCACCAGTACCGAAGGAGCTTGTGGGTCTGGAGCTTTGGCATTAATGAGTGGTATAAAATCTGTTCTTGCAGACACTGCCGATGTGGTTCTTACTGTTGGTGTTGAAGTACAAAATACTATGAAAGCAATTTACGTAGCTGATGTGCTTGCCGGTGCCGGATGGTATCAAAAAAGAAAAAACGGTCATGCTTATTTCTTTCCTGGACAATTTAGCGACAGGGCAGGAGCATATTATGAAAAATATGGAATGGAATATACAAGAAAAGGTTTTTGCCGTTGGTTTGTAAATGCCATTAAAAATGCACGGCTTTGTCCAACAGCCCAGGAATATGAAAATAAAGTAGCAGATCTCGAAGCCCTGTACAATAAGATAAAACCAAATGGAAATACTTTTGTTGATAATTTGACAGTTTTTGATTGTTCAAAAGTTTCTGATGCTGCTTCTGCAATTGCAATTGTTTCCGAAGAAGGATTAAAAAGAATTGGGATTCCGAAAGAAGAAGCTGTTGAAATAGTTGGCTGGGCACAGGTTGAACGGAATGTTACTTACGACCCGCCTGATTTAACCGAACTTACAGCAATTAAAAAAGCAGCAAAAGAAGCATTAGAGTCGGCTAATATTACAATTCATGATCTCGCTACAATTGAAACACATGATTGTTTTTCAATTGCCGGAATTCTCGCTACCGAAGCTTTTGGATTTGCCGAACCCGGCAAGGGTGCTCAGTTTGTTGCTGACGGCAATACTGCAAGAGATGGTAAAATCCCGATGAATACTACAGGTGGATTAATTGGCTGGGGACATCCAACAGGAGGAACCGGTGTACATCAGGCAGTAACTATTTGGGAGCAGCTAACTGATAAAGCAGGAAAAGCCCAGATAGAAATTCCTAAAGACCGCCCATACGGAATGACTGTTAATATGGGTGGCGATGATGTAACTGTTGTGGCAATTGTTTATAAAAGAGGGTAAAATTATAACGAAATAAATTACAAGCACCAAATAACAAAATACAAATAAATAACAATGACCAAAAATACAAATTCAAAACAAAAAATTAATGATTTTGAATAATGAATGTTTCAATTTGCTAAAAAAGTTAGACTATTTGTAAAAAAATATTTTCATCTATCATAGAAAAGTCAAAATAATTGTTTTGGTCATTGGAATTTTAATAATTGAGATTTATTTGTTATTTGGTGCTTGTGTTTTGGAATTTAATTGTTAATAATTTTATATACATGAATAGTTACAAATATTTTATTTTACTAAAAGCCTGTCCTTATGGATGGGCTTTTTTAATTTAACCTGAATCATTCGGGTTAATTTTATACTTTTGCATCATTAATTAAAAACATAATAATTATGAAGAAATTTGCTGTAATATTATCCGGTTGCGGTATTTATGACGGTGCCGAAATTCATGAGGCAACATTAACTTTATTAGCCATAAAAAAATTAGGTGCCGGTTATCAGTGTTTTGCACCGGATATTTCCCAACATCATGTTATCAATCACCTTACCGGAGATGAAATGAATGAAAAAAGAAATGTTTTGGTTGAAGCTGCAAGAATTGCCAGAGGAGATATCAAACCTTTGAGCGATTTTAATCCAAAAGAATTTGATGCGCTGATATTTCCCGGAGGTTTTGGTGTGGCAAAAAATTTATGTACTGTTGTATTTGACGGTCATAATGCAAGTGTGAATAAAGAAGTTGAAAAAGCTGTGAAGGAAATGCTAAAATTAGAAAAGCCTATAGGTGCGATGTGCATTGCCCCTGTTTTGATTGCTAAAATTATTGGTGATGTAAATGTAACTATCGGCAAAGATGAAGCAACAGCCGAAACCATTGAAAAGATGGGTGCAACACACATTACTGCCAATTATGATGATGTTGTGATTGACGATAGACACAATGTTTTTACAACACCATATTATATGGAAGCTACCGATATTGTTCAGGTATATGAGGGAGCATACAATATTATTGAAGCTATGCTGAAAGTAATGGGATAAAAAAAATGAATAGAATCACAGAACTTTTCAAAATAAAATACCCGATTATTCAGGGTGGGATGATATGGTGCAGTGGCTGGGAACTGGCTTCTGCTGTGAGTAATGCAGGTGGCTTAGGACTGATTGGCTCGGGATCAATGTATCCGGATGTTTTACATGAGCATATCCAAAAATGCAAAGTTGCAACAAAAAATCCTTTTGGGGTGAACCTGCCGCTTTTATATCCACAAACCGAAGAGCATATTGATATCATTATAAAAGAAAAAGTTAAAATAGTTTTTACTTCTGCAGGGAATCCTAAAAAATATACATCTTACTTTAAGCAGCATGGTATTACTGTTGTTCATGTTGTGGCTAATGTAAAATTTGCAAAAAAATGTGAAGAAGCAGGAGTTGACGCTATTGTTGCCGAGGGTTTTGAAGCAGGCGGGCACAATGGTTTTGAAGAAACAACAACTATGACTTTGATACCAATGGTTCGTAAAGCTGTTTCAATTCCATTGATTGCAGCGGGCGGAATTGCTTCAGGAAGAAGTATGCTTGCAGCAATGATACTGGGAGCTGACGGCGTTCAGATAGGCAGCCGTTTTGCAGCTTCTTCCGAATCGTCAGGACATATTAATTTTAAGCAAAAAATTGTTGAAGCTAAAGATGGTGATACAAAACTTACTCTAAAACAACTTATTCCGGTAAGATTAATAAAGAATAAATTTTTTAATGAAGTTCAAACCGCAGAATATAACGGGACTTCGGTTGAAGGATTAAAAAAATTGCTTGGGCATGGAAGAGCTAAGTCAGGTATGTTTGAAGGTGATGTGAATAAAGGCGAGCTGGAAATAGGACAGATAGCGGGAATGATTGATGAAATAAAACCGGTTGCTGAATTAATTCAGGAAATAATTAAAGAGTTCCGTGATGCTAAAACTCAACTTTCTGATTTTGATTTCTAAATTTATTTTTGTCTTTAATTCCTTTTTTTTACTTTTGTTGCTTCTTTTTAAAAAATTATAAATTTCTTTTCAGAATATATTTAAACTTAAAATTTAATACATGGATTTTGAATTTACAGAAGAACAATTAATGATACGGCAGGCAGCCAGAGATTATGCCGAAAGAGAACTGATACAGGATGTTTTGGAACGTGATGCTAAAGCTGAGTTTCCTACAAGGCATATAAAAAATTTAACCGACCTTGGTTTTATGGGTATGATTGTCGATACAAAATATGATGGCGGTGGCTTGGATTCAATTTCTTATGTTTTGGCAATAGAAGAAATTTCAAAAATTGATTCTTCTGTAAGTGTGATATTGTCTGTACATAATTCACTGGCATGTTATGGAATTGAAAAGTTTGGTATAGAAGAACAAAAAGAAAAATATTTAAAACCACTTGCAAGAGGCGAAAAAATAGGTGCATTTTTATTATCAGAACCAGAAGCCGGTTCCGATGCTTCTATGCAAAGAACGCTTGCAGAAGATAAAGGAGATTATTATTTAATTAATGGCGTAAAAAACTGGATATCAAATGCTAATTCAGCTTCAATTTATATAGTTATTGCACAAACATATCCTGAAAAAGGTCATAAGGGTATCAATGCTTTTATTGTAGAAAAAGATTCTCCCGGAATTTCCCTTGGACCCCATGAGGATAAAATGGGGATGAGAAGTTCCGATACTCATTCGGTTATGTTTACCGATGTTAAAGTTCCTAAGGAAAACAGGATAGGAGAAGATGGGTTTGGATTTAAATTTGCCATGAAAGCCCTTGGAGCAGGAAGAATTGGAATCGCTGCACAGGCAGTGGGTATTGCTTCAGGAGCACTTGACAGGTCAATTCAATATGCAAAGGAAAGAAAAGCATTCGGTACGGAAATCGCTAATCATCAGGCAATTGCATTTAAAATATCGGATATGGCTGTAAAGGTTGAAAATGCCCGTAATCTTTGTTTGAAAGCTGCCTGGCTGAAAGACCGGGGCAAACCATTTTCAACGGCAAGTTCAATGGCTAAACAATATGCTGCTGATATTGCTATGGAAGTGACTACCGAAGCCGTCCAGATTCATGGTGGATATGGATATGTAAAAGAATATCATGTTGAAAGACTTATGCGTGAAGCAAAACTTACTCAAATTTATGAGGGCACTTCTGAAATTCAAAAAATTGTAATTTCGCGATCACTTTTGAAGAATTAAAAAGCTTAGTATTTTTTTTAAGAAGCAGTATAAATTCCAAAATTCAAAGAAAAAACAATGTCCGAAATTCAAAAGAAATAAATAATAATAAAACTAATTAATAATGAAAATACTTATTTGTATAAGCAATGTTCCTGACACAACAACTAAAATTAGATTTACCACAGATAATACAGCGTTTGATACTGCCGGTATACAGTGGATAATTAATCCGTGGGACGAACTGGCATTGACAAGAGCACTGGAATTAAAAGAAACAACAGGAGGTACAATTGAAAAAATCACAGTTGTTGCTGTTGGATTGAAAGATGCTGAACCAACATTAAGAAAAGCCCTTGCTATTGGTGCTGATGATGCAGTTCGTATTGATGCCGAACCTAAAGATGCTTTTTTTGTGGCTGAACAGTTAGCTCAGATTGCAAAAGATTATGATGTAATTTTATGCGGAATTGAAGCCAGTGATTATAACGGTTCGGCAGTTGGTGGAATGTTATCCGAATTCCTGAATATTCCTTCGGTTTCTTCTGTTTCAAAATTAAATATTGAAAACGGTGATGTAAAAGTGAACAGGGAAATTGACGGTGGTTCGGAAACTTTATCAACAGAAGTTCCTTTTGTTGCCATTGTTCAGAAAGGTATTGCCTTAGAACCCAGAATTCCATCTATGAGAGGAATTATGATGGCTCGTAAAAAACCTCTGAATGTTTTACCGGCAGTTGAAACAGAAGCATTAACCGAATTTGTCAGCTATGAATTGCCTCCTGCAAAAGCCGCATGTAAAATTGTTGATTCTGAAAATGTAAAAGAATTAATTGATTTGCTGCACAATGAGGCGAAGGTTATTTAATTTGAAAATTTGAGAATGAAAAAATTTGAGAATGAAAGTTGCTGCAAAAGAAGCCGATGAAACCAAATACTGGTTAAAGCTTTGCGAAAAATCAAAGAATTATCCGTATGATGCTTCCTTAAGTGAAGATTTATTGGTAATTATAAAAATATTATAAAAAATAATCGGTACATCAAAACGGTATTAAGTTAAACTTTCAAATTTTCAAATTTGAATGATAATGAAAATAAATCTAAAATCTAAAATCATAAATCCAAAATCAAAGATATGTCAGTATTAGTATATACCGAAAATTGGGATGGAAAATTTAAGAAATTAAATTTTGAGCAGGTATCCTATGCAAGTGAAATAGCCAAAAACATTAATACTTCAGTAGTTGCCGTATCAATTGGCAATGTTGAAGAAACGGAATTGAAAAAACTTGGGGATTATGGAGCTGCAAAAGTAATTTCAGTAAATGAAATAAAATTAAACAAGCTTACTAATCAGGCTTATGCAAAAGTTATTTCACAAGTTGCCGAAAAAGAAAAAACAACTATTCTTATATTTGCAAATAATTATACCGGAAAAGCTGTTGCACCGCGAGTTTCAGTTAAATTAAAAGCTGGTTTGGTATCAGGGGTTACTGCGTTGCCTTCAAATTATGAACCTTTTACAGTCAGAAAAAAAGTTTTTACAGGTAAGGCATTTGCAGATGTTGTGATAAAAAGCCCGGTTAAAGTATTAACACTTGCTCAAAATTCATTTGGACTGATAGAAACAGAAAATAAGGCACAAATTGAAAAATTTGTTCCGGAGTTGTCTGATGAAGATTTCAGAACAAAAGTAGAAGATGTACATAAAATTACAGGAAAAGTGTTGTTAAACGATGCTGAAATTGTTGTTTCCGGCGGAAGGGGAATGAAAGGACCTGAAAACTGGGGTCCTCTTGAAGAATTAGCTGATGTGTTGGGTGCTGCAATTGCCTGTTCACGACCTGTAGCTGATGAAGAATGGCGCCCTCACGAAGAGCATGTCGGGCAAACCGGAAAAATTATTGCTCCCAATTTATACTTTGCATTAGGCATTTCCGGAGCAATTCAACATCTTGGTGGAGTAAGCTCTTCTAAATATATTGTTGCAATTAATAAAGATAATGATGCCCCTATTTTTGAAGCTGCCGATTATGGAATTATTGGGGATGTACATAAAATACTTCCTGAATTAATAAGTGCTGTGAAGGAAATGAAAGCAGCGGAAAATTAAAATATGAGAATACCTTTTTTAGAATTCCTTAAAGACAACATTGTTTTATTTGACGGTGCAATGGGAACAGAGATTTACAGCAAAGGAATTTTTATTAATACCTGTTATGACGAGTTAAATTTATCAAAACCTGAACTCATAAAAGAGATTCACCGTTCGTATGTTGAAGCAGGAGCTGATGTTGTTGAAACTAATACATTTGGAGCGAATCGTTTATTGCTTCAAAAATTTGGTTTAGAAGATAAAACATATCTGATTAATTACCAGGGAGTAAAAATTGCAAGAGAAGTTGCAGGTGAAGACGTATATGTTGCCGGATCAATTGGTCCTTTAAATGAACGTTTGGAGCCGTGGGGGTCGCTTTCTGAGAATAAAGCACGGGCAATTTATGTTGAACAAGCTAAAGCTCTTATTGACGGCGGAGCGGATTTGTTGATATTAGAAACTTTCTCGGATATACATTTAATACAGCAAGTAATTCTTGGGATTAAAGAAAAATTCAACATTCCAATAATTGCCAATATGACAATAGGCGATGATGGAAACACCTCATTTGGAACACCTTCGGAGGTATTTGCAAAAAAAATAGAACTTTGGGGTGCAAATGCTGTTGGACTTAATTGCAGTGTTGGCCCGAAAGTTATGCTTGATGAAGTTGAAAAAATGATACATGCTGTTAATATTCCGATTTGCGTTATTCCAAATGCAGGGGTTCCACAGAATATTGACGGAAGAAATATTTACCTGGCTTCCCCTGAATATTTTGGTGAATATGCAAAACATTTTTCACAAGCAGGTGTAAGGATTATCGGTGGTTGTTGCGGTACGAATCCTGATTTTATTAAAGCTATGAGAAAAGCTATTAAAGCTGTCCAACCCAAAAAACAACTAAAAAAACGCATTGAAATTATTAAGGAGGAAGAACAATGTAGTGCGATTCCCACTTGTGAAAAATCTGAATTTGCAAGAAAAATATGTGAAAGACAATTTATTACAACTGTTGAAATCGTTCCTCCCAAAGGCTCGGACCCTTCCAAAGCGATAGAACAGGCAAAAATCCTGAAAGAAGCAGGTATTGACGCAATTAATATTCCGGATGGTCCGCGTGCACTTTCAAGAATGGGAGCAAGTTATCTTTCACTTCTTATTCAGCAAAATTCAAAAATTGATGTAATACAACATTATACTTGCCGTGATAGAAATCTTTTGGGAATGGTCGGCGACCTTTTAGGTGCATATGGAGCAGGTATTAAAAATATTTTACTTGTTACGGGCGACCCACCAAAAATGGGCTCCTTTCCTGATGCAACTGCTGTTTTCGATATTGACTCTATCGGGCTGACAAACCTTACATATACTTTAAACTGTGGGAAAGACCTTGGCGGAAATCAGTTAACAAATCCAACCGGCTTTTTTATTGGTGTCGGAGTTAATCCAGGAGCAATTGATTTAGACTATGAAATTCGCAGGTTTGAATGGAAAGTTAAAGCAGGAGCTGAATTTGCCATCACTCAGCCGGTATTTGACAGTAAAATATTTTTTAAATTTATTAAACGAATAGAACATCTGAAAATTCCGGTAATTGCAGGAATATGGCCATTAGTTAGTATTAGAAATGCTGAGTTTATGAATAATGAAGTTCCGGGTGCTTCTGTACCTGATAGTATAATGAAAAGAATGTATGCCACTAAAACCAAAGAAAAAGCAAGAATGTTAGGATTGCAAATTGCACGTGAAACAGTAGCAGAATTAAAACCATATATAGTTGGCGTACAAGTTTCAATGCCTTTTGGTAATGTCGATTATCCAATTGAGGTACTGAAAGATGTTTTATGATTTTTTTCATAAATAAGCTTAGGAATATTGCATTTTCTTGTAAAATTTTATATATTTGCTGATATTAATCATTAAAATCAAATATTATGAAAAAATTTTTACTATCAATTTTTACAGTTTTATTGAGCATTACATTATCGGCTCAAATTAGCATTACAAGTGATGATATAGTAGGTGCAGGAAAAGTTGTTCTGGAAGCAATTGATACATTACCCTCGCCTTCTATTACACCTGGACCGGCAGGACCTGATCAAACATGGGATTTTTCAGCTCTGTCGGTAGATTATGTTGATACTATGTGGTTTGCGAATCCTGATTGGACTCCATATTATGAGCATTTTCCTGCAGCAAATCTGGCAGCTATGAGAATTTTTAACAACGAATTAGACAGCGCAGAAATGTATATTTATTTTGAGAAAAATGAAGATGAATTTGCGATTGTTGGAATGGCATTAGAAATGGAACAGATTGGCTTTGTTATTTTGCCATTTATTCCAAAGGAAACTATTGCAGAATTCCCCGTTGAATATCTAAACAGCAGCACAAACGATTTTGAACAATTAATAGAGATTGAAAATCCTCTTTCTCCTGGTGATTCGGTGAGAATAAAAATTTCAACAACTAAATCAGTTGAAGTGGATGCCTGGGGCAGTATAACCATTCCACTTGGAACTTTTAATTCTTTAAGGGTAAGCGAAACGAGAATTCAAATAGATAGCATTTGGGTGCAATTATCTGGATCGTGGATGTTTTTTGAAGAAACAATTGATACAACTTATAATTATTCATGGTGGACAGATGATGATGCAGCAGGTTTTGTTTTAGCTACACTTAATTATGAACAGGATACTAAAGTTGTTACTGAAGCTACATTTTTAAAGGCAAGCCCATATAATAATATTGAAGAAAATCGAAATAGTGTATTTGTTAATGTTTATCCAAATCCTGTTTCTTCAAACATAAATTTTTCATTTGAAGATAATACAGAAGGCGTTATTGAATTTTTTGATTTTACAGGAAGAAATATTAAAGAAATTCAACTGAATAATGTTCAAGAAGTTATTATAAATATAAGTGAATATCCCGCGGGTATCTATTTATACAGCATTATCGGGAAAAATGGGAATATAATCCTATCGGGAAAGATTTGTAAAGAATAGATTAATTAACCTGACAGGTTGTTAAAAACCTGTCAGGTTGTAATTTTTATAATCCCAAAGCTATAGAAACCAGTTCTGCAATATCATAATTCTTCATCTCTTCTTCCTTGTTCTTGTATTTAATTCCGTCGGTCATCATTACCATACAGTAAGGACAGGCAGTTGCAACAATGTCAGCACCTGTTTCAATAGCTTCTTCAATGCGTTCAATAAAAATTTCTTTATCACCCTTTTCGGCTTCCTTGAACATTTGTCCGCCTCCGCCTCCACAACAGAGAGCAAATTCTTTATGATGCTTCATTTCAATTTTTCTTGAAGGAATTATATTTAAAACCTCTCTAGGAGCTTCGTATTCATCATTTCCTCTGCCCAAATAGCATGGGTCCTGGTATGTTATTTTTTTATCTTTGAAAATACCGGAATCTATTTTCAGCTTACCTTCTTCTATTAAATCCCTTAAAAATTGTGTGTGGTGTATAACTTCATAATTTCCACCATATTCGGGATATTCATTTTTAAAGGTGTTGTAATCGTGAGGGCAGCAGGTGATGATTTTTTTTACTTCATAGCCGTTCAATATTTCAATATTGGTCATTGCCTGCATCTGGAAAAGCATTTCATTGCCTGTACGGCGGGCAATATCACCACTGTCCGATTCTTCTGTTCCCAAAACAGCATAATCAATATTCAGATAAGTAAGAATTTTTACAAATTCGCGTGTAACTTTTTTATACCTGTCGTCAAACGCACCTGCCGAGCATACCCAGAAAAGGTATTCGGGTTTTTTGCCTTTGGCAGCCAGGTCGGCCATAATAGGGACTTGTATTTTTATTTTATTTTCTGACATTTATTTTATGTGTTAATGTGTTTAGTGAATTTGTGATTTTTAATACTATTTTGTTTTATATTTCGCTCCTACGGAGCTTAAAATTGTGGTTATTACTATGTTCTATAAACATTTCACTCCTAAAGGAGTTTAAAAAAATAGTCCCTTTAGGGACGAAATGTTTATAGAAAAATGCATTTAAAAAGATATAGCCCCATAGGGGCGAAATATTTATCAAAACATTATCAAAAGTGCATTTTATCATTCTAAATTATTTTTTATTCGGACAACAGTGATTTATTAATCATATTACTCAAATACGTTAACACTTATTCAAATACAATTCCTCCGTCCAAAGCATCCTGTCCTCCGGCGAAAACTGCCAGGGTGCTCCGTTATTTTCAATATTTGTAAACATTACATTTATTGGAGCCGGTGCTGTAGCATCCTCCAAAACAGAATATCTGCGCATCTCAAATATTACCGCCAATGGCTCAATATTTACAGGACATTCTATTGCACAGGCATTACAAGTTGTACATGCCCACAATTCTTCATGAGTGATGAAATCAAATAAGTCTTTTTTATTGATTAAACCTTTTCTCGTGTTTCTTTTGCTAAGAAATTCAAGGCGATCACGAACATCCATCATAATTTTTCGTGGTGATAGTTTTTTACCGGTAATATTTGCCGGACATCTTGATGTACATCTTCCGCATTCGGTACATGTATAAGAATCCATCAGATTTTTCCATGTAAGGTCTTTGACATCTTTAGCCCCAAAAATAATTTCTTCGGTATTTTCTTCATCCTGTTGTGGTTCAAATGATTCATCAAGCATTAACTTTACTTCTTTGGTAACGGATGGCATATTTGACATTTGGGCTTTTGGTTCCAGCCTTGTATAATAAACATTTGGAAAAGCAAGAAAAACATGAAAATGCTTTGAGTAAGGAATATAATTTAAAAATATCAATACTCCGATTATGTGAAACCACCATCCAAACCGTTCTAAAAATATCAGAGTGCCGGTTGATAGTCCGTCAAATAGCGGAATAAACAAACTGCTTAATGGAAATGCCCCAACTTTAACGTAATGGTCAACAGCACGTTCCTGTAATATACTGTCGCTGGCATTCATTATTATAATTGCACTCATTAAAAAAATTTCTGTAATAAGAATAATAGCTGCATCCGAACGAGGCCACAATGTCATTTCTTTATTCCAGAACCTTTTAACTTTAAATACATTACGGCGTGCCAGAAAAATAATACAGGCAATAATTACAGACAAAGCAAAAAACTCAAACGTAGAAATAAGTATAGTATATATTGGTCCGGTAAAGGAAAATAATCTGTGACTGCCCCCAATGCCGTCTATAATAATTTCCAGCATTTCAATGTTTACAATAATAAAACCAACATAAACAAAAATGTGCAAAATACCTGATATCGGACGGGACACCATCTTGGATTGAAAAACGGCAACCCTGAACATTAATTTCCACCTTTTAAGCTTCTTATCTTTTATTTTAATATCTTTTCCAAGATTGATACTGCGTGAAATAATTCTCACATTTCTGTAAAAAAACAGAATTGCGAATAATAAAAATATAATAAAAATTATGTTAGGAATCATACATGCTTATTTTTAGAATTTGTATTTGAATAATTTGAACTTTTATATTAAATAATAATGTGTGCTAAATTATCTTTTATCCGGTTTAAATACTTGTTTTTCTTTTCATGTAATTGTTGGTTTAGCTCTAACATTTTATCGGCTTTTTCTATGAATGGTTGTTGGGATTCGTTGGTTATTTGTTTTACATATATATTTTTTGTGCCCTGAATGGCAAATATAATAAAAAGTTCTTGATGCCATATTAATATAAAAAAGAAGAGAGGAATAAACCTCTCTCAAAGGAATACCGGTATAAAGTTCACCATCGTTCGTTGTTTGGCAAGGCAAATGGGCTGGCGCAGACATACTCTTTGACAAGTTTCGGTTGTGTATAGGCTTGTATGACTTGCCAATGTGTATGAATGCTAAGGTTAGCCCTATCCTCTATTTATTTTTTTTTAGCTTTTAGATTATTTTTAAAACGATCTATTAACTTATATACACCGGTTTTTGGAGCACCTTCAAAAACTATTAATCCACATTTTTTTAATAAAGCCATATCTCTTTGGATAGTAGCTCTGCCCATTTTAAAGCACTGCATTAAATGTTTTAAATCTGCACCATCATTATTATATATTTCTATTAATTCCTTTATAAGTCTTCTTTTTACAGCATCACTTACAGCATCACTTACAGCATCACTTACAGCATTACTTTTAGGCTTTTTAACCGCTAAAGATTTAGGACCGTTAAAAGTAAGAGTAATACCATCAGAGGATTGAGACCAGGAAGGATCTTTTAACCCGGCTTCTCTACATTCATTAAGAATTCTGATAGTCCCTCTTCCAAGTTTGTCAACTAAACCTCTTAGAAATACTATATGAGCTATATCCGGATTTACAGGATGAGCTTGATGACTTTTTTTAAGATCAGCAATTTTCAACTCGTCAGGTAACCTGCCACTATTTGTAATAATAATTTTATCAGGATAAATACTTATTGAAACACTGCTGGAAACACTTGAATAATCACGATGCATTAATGCATTAATAACTCCCTCTTGTAAAGCTTTTACCGGAAACAGAAAATCTATTCTTTTCCATTGATTTTTATCAAATATACTTCTTGTTCCTAAACCATTAAAATATCTCTCTAATTTTTCACGTATAGTAAATAAATTCCCTTCAAAAAATTCATCATGAGGTAAAAAATCTCCTGTCTTGTTTTCAGTATATTCGGTTAGACGTACTCTAATCTGAGGAATAAAGCGAACCGGGTTTTTGCAAAATAATACAACGCATGCATTAGTAAAGCTTCCATTTCTGTATAATCCATAATGGATAAGAAAATCCAGGGTGTTATTACCATCAAAATTACCTCTTTTATTTTTTTGCATTTCATTAATTGTAACAACAATTAACTTTTCATCCAGATCATCATATTCAAGTCCTAAACACAATTGTCTTTCCCAATGCATTTCAGAAAATTGTCTGCCATGAATTAATTCTGAAATCTGCTTAGAATTTGCTTTGGTCGTTTCATTTCCTTTTCTAAAATATATACTTCCATCAAAAATATATGGTTGTCTTGACCCTTCCGGGACTTTAATCAGAATGATCTGTTTTTGACCAATTTGTTCAACAGAAATCAGAATCGGTGTCTCTGGAATAATTGACCCTAATAGAAATAGCTTGATTTCTTCTGCTATATCATTCGCATTATTAATACCTACCACTTCTTTATTGTCCTTTACACCAATAAGTACATGTCCACCTTTTGTATTAAGTAAACTGCATAATGCTTTGGCAATAGAATCTTTACGAACAACCTCTTTAAATTCAAGCTGTTCGCTCTCACCTTCATTTATGAGGTTTTTCATATGTTGTTCGTTTTTCATACAATCTTTGATTTCATTTCTTCTACGATACTCCTGATAGCATTAATATCTTTAAATTGGAATTTAATATAATTCATTCCTTCGACTGAAAAATTAAAAAAGGATTGTACCCAATGACCTGTTCTTTTCTCAACTGGTAGATGATTCATTAATACGTAATTATACATATCAACCACTCTTAGATCATCTAAAATAGGGCCTTTTTCCAATTTGAAGTTTCTATTTTTTAAACCATCTGTTTCTTCAATGAATAGCTTTTTGAGTAGTTGTCTAATAAGATCAATATCTCTATGTGCAAGAAACCATCTTGGCTTATTTTCATCAACAGCAATTTCCATTTCTTGATGTGTAATTGATTTATCTCCAATAATTCCAGTGCCGTAAAATGGGCGAAGAATTCCTAAGAATAAATCACAATTCTTTGTAGCAATTCGACAATTCTCCAGATTCGATTTACCAGGATGTGCGGGAATAGTTCCTTTATATGAGCACAATACTTCATATCCATATTCAGTTAATATGGCAACAACCTGCTCAAGGTTTTCCTGAAAACCATGTATGGTTGAAGCTACCATTATTTTTAATGGAGGTAGTTTCTTAGCCATGAATATTCTTTTTATTATTAAAAACCATAAATTAAACTAATTTCCATTATTCTCTAGTTTATCCACTTTCAATTTAACTACTTTCCGCCCAATGCCCTATATTTTTTGTGTGTTCCCTGAATGGCAAATATAATAAAAGTTCTTGATGCCATGTTAATATGAAAAAAAAGAGAGGAATAAACCTCTCTAAAACGTATATCGGTATAAAGTTCACCATCGGTCGTTGTTCGGCAAGGCGAATTTATGCAATTAATGTGCAATACAATTTAAGCCACCTTTTATCGCGCAATTATTTTAAGTTATAAAATGACCCGGCTCCTTTGCTGTTTTTACTTTCTAATATTCTCTTTTCTACAAGTGGGTTTCCATTCTGTGTTTTGGGTTTCGGGCATATCTATTTTGCTAATTTCTAAGTCAAGGGGTCATGACCCCTTGTGACCCCTTGTCGTGACTGTTGTCGCTAAATTATCTTTTATCCGGTTTAAATAGTTGTTTTTCTTTTCATTTAATTGTTGGTTTAGCTCTAACATTTTATTGGCTTTTTCTATGAATGGTTGTTAGGATTCGTTGGTTATTTGTTTTACATATATTTTTTGTGTATGCCCTGAATGGCAAATATAATAAAATTTCTTGATGCCATGTTAATATGAAAAAAAAGAAAGGAATAAACCTCTCTCAAATGACTATCGGTATAAAGTTCACCATCGGTCGTTGTTCGGCAAGGCGAATTTATGCAATTAATGTGCAATACAATTTAAGCCACCTTTTATCGCGCAATTATTTTAAGTT
>JAUXFX010000034.1 GCA_030622635.1 Bacteroidota bacterium | reverse complement strand
TTTATTGGTTGTTTAAAATGGTCTATTAAGTTAACAAATTGAGGTGGATCACAAACAGTTGTTGAAAATTTTGGGTCTATTTGTAAAAGTGATTCAACTGAGGGGTTTGCTCTGTCAAAATCATCTAAAGCAATATATGTCATTGTTAGTAATCGGTATGCCTGTATCAATTCTTCTCTATCAAAGCCTCTTTGTAAGCATGGGTTCAGCTTATCAATAACTTCATTGAAATTTCCTATTTTATAAGCTTTTAAACTTTCCTCAAGGCATATTTTACCGCAATTTTTTTGAGAAAATGAATATTGCGATAAAAGAACAGTAAAAAGTAAAATAAAAGTAAAAAATAATTTTCTTTTTAATGGGTTCATTGAAATATCTTTTACTGTTTTTGTAAATCAAGACAAATATATTAAAAATATTGAATAGACAAAAAAACGGCAGTATGAAGTTTCATTTTAAACATTCCATTTCTATAATATTTTCAGAGGGACTTAATTTGATATTTTTTATACTATTATCCTGTAAAACATCAACAACGATTGATTCAACATTCAACACTCAACATACAATATTCAACGACCAAAGGGAGTCCGTCCATCCATACGGATTTCAGTCGTATGAAGCGAAGCAAGTCGTATTGTATGTTGCTTATTGAATGTTTTTTTGCAAATCCACAATTAGTAAGCGATTGCTGAATAACATGTATCTTGCCATTTATAGCGCTATGATATTTACAAAAAGAGAAATGGAATGTTTCAAAACCAACCAGTAACCAGTAACAACCAGAAACCAGTAACCAGCAACCAGAAACCAGTATCCAGCAACCAGTATCAAGCGACACGAAGTTAGCCCGTATGGACATCAAGCAACTCATAATAATTTAAAGACAAACTTTTCTATCTTATAAGGAATTTATAAATAGTCGTATAACCATATTTTTCACCCGGTTTTAAAATTGTTGACGGGAAATCGGGTTGGTTTGGCGAATCCGGGAAATGCTGGGTTTCAAGACAAAAACCATAGTGTTTATAATATACTTTTCCGTCTTTCCCAATATTTGTTCCGTCAAGGAAATTGCCTGAATAAAACTGTACGCCAGGTTCAGTAGTTAATACTTCCATAATCCTGCCGCTTTCCGGTTCGTAAACTTTAATAACTTTAACCATTTTCCCGTTATTATTAAGAACATAATTATGGTCGTATCCGCCTGACACATGTTCAATCCGTTCGCCGATTAAATGAGGAGCTATAAAATCCATAGGTGTATTTTCTACATTTCTTAGTTCGCCGGTTGGGATCAGTGTTTCGTCAACAACTGTATATTTATCAGCATCAATTTGAAGTATATGATCAAGAATATCTTTTTTTCCGGCACCGGCAAGATTAAAATACCCATGATGAGTAATATTTACGGGTGTTGCCTTATCAGTTTCAGCTTCATAATCAATTTTTAATTCATTGTTGTTTGTTAAGGTATATGTAACTTTAACTGATAAATTTCCCGGGTAGCCTTCTTCACCGTCAGGACTGATGTAACTAAGTTTTAATCCTACGCCATCATTCGATTCAAATTCTTCTGCATTCCAAACAGCTTTATCAAATCCTTTTATGCCGCCGTGCAGGTGGTTTTTTTCATTATTAGTTGCCAGAGTATATTCAACTCCATCAAGTGAAAATCTTCCTTTTGCAATACGGTTGCCATATCTGCCAACTATTGCCCCGAAATATGGATGTCCGTCGAGGTAATCCTGTAAACTGTCAAAACCGAGAACAATATCATCAAATTTCCCGTTTTTATCAGGAACTATCAGTGAAGTTACAATAGCACCGTAATTAGTAATTTTAGCAATAAGACCGTTTTTATTTTCAAGTGTGTATAAAAACACATCTTTTCCGTCAGCTTTTCCGAATAATTCTTTTTTAATGCTCATTTTATTTTCTTCTTTTTGTTGTTTATTATTTTTAGAATCATTGGCACAATTATTAATAAATAATACCAGTGTTGTAAAAATAAATACTTTAAATAAATTTTTATTCATAAATCGCATAATAAATAATTTTAAGTTAAACTTGATTTATTTTACTCTGCTGCCTGTATTGTGATGGTGTTTTTCCTGTTGCTTTTTTAAAACTGGAGTTAAAGGAAGATTTTGACGTAAACCCGACTTTTTCAGCAATACCTTCCATACTCAGATAAGCCATATCCGGTTCGGAAATTATCTTTTTGAATTCCCGTATCCTGTAATCGTTGATAAACCCATAAATGTTTGTATCCATTTCATCATTAACAACAATGGATATGATCCGCTTATTGACGTTTAACTGATTTGCCAGGTCATCAATGGTGAGTTTGCTGTTCAGGTATAGCTTTTTCGATTCCATTAACTTTTTTAAAGCTTCCAGAACATCTGACTTTTCTTCGCCTGCAACCTTGACGGATCTTTCATTTATCCGGTTTGAGAGTTTATGGAGTCCTTTAGAGTTTATGGATGAGAGTTTTTTTATATGTTCGTACAAATTTTCCTGTTTCATACCCAGGTAACCGATCAGAGCTCCGGTAATGATCATTAAAATATTGTATCCCAATAACATACTAACCTTATGATCATTTGCTATCAGGTTGAATAAAATGTTTATAACCATAAACAATAAAAGGCTGATAAAGATATAAGTAAGCCATCGTATCTCAACATAAGGCAAATGTGAAGCGTCTTTCTCCATCCAGGCTTTGTGAAATCTCAGGATTTTAACAACCTTAAAAGTATAAAAGAATATTTGAACTAATACCAGGATAATAAAACCAAAACGAAAAACGATCTCTGTATAGAAATGTAGTATAAGGGAATGTTCCGGGATACTGAATCCCGAGTACAAAAATTTCAGTTTATCAATATAGGATAGATTTCCATAAGTGAAGATATTTAAAATGAGTATTAACACTGCAGGCAGGAACAAGACCATAATATTGCCGGCGAAACCGGATCTTTCTGTGCCCGTTATGCTCAGTAAATATTTATAGAAAAGAGGGATCAGCACTAAAAACACCGGCACGAACAAATAGTATGACCAGTCCAGCACTTTCTGGTAATCCAGGTAAAAAAACGCATTTATTATTAAAAAAACGGTCAGGCTCAATAATAAAAATCCCAAATACCATCTGGCACGATTAGCAGATCTCTTAAACGTTATCAACTGTATTGTATAGAACAACAACTGATAAACAGGAATAAAAAAAAGGACAACTGCAATGTTTTGAGTAGTAAGCATATTACTTAGTTCCCGGCTTATTATTTATTGGATTCCGTTGCAAATATAAAATAAAATCTTTTATGGAAAAATATAAATCAGCATCAGGGCTAAAACCGGTTGAAAAAACATCCTGAAATAAATTATCCGAACTTTATTTTTCTATTGATCAGATCGGTTTGAGCATTGACATAGAACAAAGAAGTTAGAAAAAACTGTAACAAATAAATGATTTTTGTACGAATGCGTGCATTCATACATCTTTTTTAAACTCAATCACCACAAATCAAAACCTCATAACATACTTGATTATATTACTCATAATCATTATATTAAACTAACAATTTCTAACTTCCAATTTCCAATTTCTAACTAAAATTTGTACGAATGCACGCACTCGTACAACAAAAACTTGCTTTCAGTCCTATTTTGTTTTAGTTTTGTTGTATTAAATGTTCAATTAATTAAAAATAAATTATCATGAAAAAAAAATTACTATTAGTAGCTTTATTGGCTTTTATCTTTTCCTTCCAGGGAATGAGTATTCCCCCCCAGATTAGTATGATTGGTGAGTTCAATCATTGGAGCGGAGATATCTTCATGACCCAAGACATGGTAAACCCTGACCTTTGGTCGGCTTCCCTGACTGTTACTGCAGCAGATGACATGAACGGAAATGGCACTGTTGAAATGAAATTCCGTCAAGGTGCAAGTTGGACTACAAATTGGGGTGACGATACTTTTCCTTCCGGATATGGATACCAGGGCGGACCAAATATTCCTGTTGATTTCGGAACCTACATAGTTACTTTTAACCGTGCTAATGGCGAGTACAATTTTGCTATCCCACCACCACCACCTCCACCGGTTCCAGTCTCAAACTGGGCAATTATCCTTGGTATTTTCTTAATTGCAGTCTTTATGGTATTTCGTTTCAGAAGAAGGATGGCTTAATATCCTTATAAAAATCTTATAAGAAAAAGCTACTTCGTAAGGAGTGGCTTTTTTTTTAATATGATTTCACGGCTAAATAATATTTTGATGAATATTCCGCCCCTACGGGTGGGCTGACTGAAATCTTCATTTTATCATTTTTTATTCGTTCAATTAAAATAAGGTAATAAGGTTGGGCTGTTTGGTATTCATTTTTCTACTAAGGTTAATCGTATGAATCCATGCGGACAAGTTTTGTGATTTTTAATCGTTATTCTGAAATCAAAAAATAACGACTTTATGGACGGACATCAATTAGAATTGAACAGCCCTGACCGATTTCACGATTTAATTGGAGATTTAGTTTTTCTTTCTATATTTGCCGCAGATATGCGTAACGCAATAAATTGCAAGATAAAAGATAAAAGTAAAAAGATAAAAACTTTCAAACACCAAAAAATTGTCAACAAAGCTTAAAAAAAGACAACAGGAAGAAGCCAAACAACGGGAAAAACTGGCCAAAAAGGAAGCTCGCAAAAAGTTCATGAGTCACTTTAAACCGCTGATTATAGCCGTACTGCTCTGGATCATTACCATTATGATACTGCATCTGCCGGGAATCAAAAATGAGGTGCATCATTTCTTTGTAAAATTCACACTCGGCTCGGCTCTGGGTTTTGGAAAACTTCTGTTTATTCCCATTAATAGCAGTAGTTTTCCCTACATCACGGTAAGTGGACATACCATGGAGTTGGTTATGGAATGCACAGCATATAATTTCTACATCTTTGTAATTTACTTAAGTCTTCTATCGCCGGTTAAATGGAAACAAAGGATAATCACCCTGCTCATATTTCTTGGTGCTGTATTTATCGTTAACAATATGCGATTTATCACCATGGGTTATATCGGAAAGCACTCTCCACATTTGTTTCATTATATCCATGATTATCTTTGGAATATCCTGTTCGGTTTTATGGTTTTTCTGATATGGGCATGGAGGTATAAAAATACATGGGATGTTGTGAAAGATTCAAAAGTCCGGGAATAAGCAAATCAATTAATTATTTTAATTAATAATACATGACAATATTATCTTCAACCAGAAATAAAATTATTTTACTCTTGCTTATTTCTGTGCTGATTTTTGCAGCATGGCAGGCAGGTCTTGAAATAGCTTACGCAAAAGTATTGGTTGGTACAACAAATTTCAGCCTTGGTATCGTAAAAAAGGATACTCATATTGAATTTGAAAAAAAGGAAGGAACAGATGGGTTATACCAGTTCAGGGTGTTTACCAGTATTGATGGGCGCAAAGGCCATTACCCGCAGGAAACCTCAAGCCTGATGCAACCCTTTATCATTGTTTTATCATGGCAGATATTTCTTTTCTTTGTGCTGAAAAGAAAATCAGCCTGGCGATCACTGGGAGTAAATATTGGGATATTTTTACTTGTACAGATGATATTTTTGATCCTGCTTACGGGATATTACAACTCCACGATTCAACAATACATCTTTACGATGATGCTTGACAGCTTCTATATTATTGCATTGATCCTGATCATCAAGGACAATATGCTTTATCCCGTGTTCCGTAAGAAAGTTGATGTTAAAGGATAATTTTAATTTTTAATCTTAAAAAATTATGGGTAATGAACACTTTTCGTTTATAGATTATGCAGTATTTATTTCTTATGTATTATTAATTGTTTTTATTGGTCTTTGGGTTTCGCGAACAAAAAAAGGGAAGAAGAAGACTGCACAGGATTATTTTCTTGCAAGTAAAGCATTGCCATGGTGGGCTATTGGTGCTTCGCTTATTGCTGCAAATATATCTGCTGAGCAAATGATAGGTATGTGCGGTTCAGGGTTTGCGATTGGTTTAGGGATAGCTTCGTATGAATGGATGGCGGCAATTACATTGATTATAGTAGGAAAATACTTCCTTCCAATATTTTTGGAAAAGAAAATTTATACAATGCCGCAGTTTCTTGAGATGAGATACGATGGCAGGGTACGAACAGTTATGGCTACTTTTTGGTTGTTAGTATATGTTTTCGTAAATCTGACATCAATATTATATTTAGGTGCTCTTGCTTTGCACACAATAATGGGAATTCCTTTGATGTACGGAATAATCGGTCTTGCTTTATTTGCTGCGATTTATTCAATTTACGGAGGTTTAACTGCAGTTGCCTGGACAGATGTTGTTCAGGTTATTTTCCTGATTGGTGGCGGCTTGCTCACAACTTATCTTGCTCTTGATGCTGTTTCGGGAGGCAATGGATTTTTAGCAGGCTTTAAAGACCTTCTGGAACAGGCACCTGAAAAATTCGACATGATACTTCAAAAAGGAAAATTACTTATACCTGACGGACAAGGAGGCATGAAAGATGCTTATATTGATTTGCCCGGCATAAGCGTATTGGTCGGCGGAATGTGGATAGCAAATATTTCATACTGGGGATTTAATCAATATATTATTCAAAGAGGATTAGCAGCAAAAAGTGTAAAAGAAGCACAAAGAGGTGTTATCTTTGCAGGCTTCCTGAAAATCTTAATCCCATTGATTGTTGTGATTCCCGGTATTGCAGCTTTTGTTTTGACTAAAGATTCTTCAACAGTTATTGAACCTTCCGATAAAGCCTATCCATGGTTATTACATGAGTTTGTGCCTGTTGGTGTTAAGGGACTTGCTTTTGCAGCACTTGCTGCTGCCATTGTTTCTTCGCTGGCTTCAATGCTTAATTCAACTGCTACAATTTTTACTATGGATATTTATAAAAGATTCATTAATAAAAAAGTAAGCGAAACAAAAATGGTTACTGTTGGCAGGATAACCAGTTTTGCAGCATTAGTAATTGCAGTGTTAACGGCAAGGCCTTTATTAGGCAATTTAGACCAGGCATTTCAATACATACAGGAATTTACAGGCTTTGTTACTCCCGGTGTTGTAGTTATCTTTTGTTTTGGCTTGTTCTGGAAAAGAATAACTGCAAATGCAGCATTATGGGTTGCAATACTTACAATTCCTTTGTCATTTGCCTTTAAGATGTTTTGGTCCGGCTTGCCGTTTTTAGACAGGATGGGTGTTGTATTTCTTGTTTTAGTTGCTATTGCAATTATTATCAGTTTTATTGAATCCAAAACCGACGACCCGAAAGGAATTACTTTACACAAGGGATTGTTTCATACAGGTACACCATTTAATATAGGTGCAATAATTTTATGTGCAATTGTTTCAGCCTTGTATATTATTTTCTGGTAAAAAAATTGAAAAAATTTCCCTGATGAATCGCAATGGCGTTAGTTTCTGTAATTTTTATAAGAAATAAAATTGTAAGATTGGAATATTGATAGTATTTATATTTCCATTACTCCACCATTCAATCATTCAATCATTCAATTATTCCATTATTCCATTATTCCTAATTAAAGAATCAGATATTGTAGGAAAACTATGAAGAGAATTATTGTCCCGGAACAAACTCATAAGCTCCTAAATCAGGGCTTTCAAGTCTGCTGATTCCGAGAATATCATAAGGTACGGTTTCGGCAATACTTAAACTTCCAACATCAATGGCAGGAGATAATGTATCTAATTCATAATTGTTGATTTCATAATCTACAAATAAAGGGTCTTCGTTTTTCAGGCAATTTATAAAGTGTTCACCGGCGGAAATATTCAATTCTGTTTTTAACAGGCAGTGATCAAATTTATAAACAAATTCAGAGCCGGATTCTTCATCAAACTGCATTTCTTCATCATTTCTGCCGTAATTTATACAATTACCGAAAAACGCATTTAAATCAAATGTATGTGATACTCCCTGTGTATCATAGTAAAAATTATTTAAATATAATGCCGGATTTAGCCGAATTGAGTAATTATAGTAATTGGCAAAAGTACACTGGCGAAAATCATAATTACCGCCCATTGTGATTGCAAGTGTATAAGTTCCGCAATTTGCAATTACATTATTATTTGCCGAGATATTATAAAATCTTGTAAAAAGTCCCATTCCGCTCATATTCTCAATGATGGTGTTTGTAAGAATAAGCTGGTTTCCCATTTGTTCCTGTAAAGTCTCGGCTTGTATTCCTATAAAACCGTTTTTAATTATTGCATAATTGATTTCATTGTCAATACTGCCTTCGTTAAGCCATATCCTGTCCCACTGACCGGGTAATTCCCTGTAATCCATATCACGCCTGTCGCCCTGAAAAGTTACAGGGAAATCCAATGTTCCGTTGACTTTTATTGAACCGCCTTTATAAACCCACAATCCTGAATTATTATGAAAATGGATTTTAGCCCCGGCATCAATTCTTAAAATTGCATTAGAATCAACAACTGCATAACCATAAATCAGAAAAGGCTTTTGGTTGTCCCATGTAGTATCTGAAAATTCGTGAGCTACAATTTTATATGGAGGGAAACCCTGAACATAAGTATCGGCAATGATGTAGTATGCATTTTGCCCCCATGCTACCAGATCAATATCCTGCTGGTTTCCGTTTGTAATAAAAACTATTTTATCATCAACAACAAAAGGTGAATTTTCATCATTAGGATCAATAATTACTTTAATAAAAATGTATAAACTGTCATTGCCGGCAATCTCAACATCTGTTAGTGAAGTAGTTGGACTCCCGTCAATATTTATTCTGTAATTCGAACTGTTGCCACCGGATAATTGAATTGAAGATATTTTTACATTTTGCTTGTTGTTGTTATAAACTTTTAACTGTTTTGTGATTGAACCGACTGTGGAGAAAACCGTATCAAATACAATTGAATCTGTAGAGAAATCCAATTTAAATGAAGGATCGGTTATAAAATCATCCTTTTTTTTGCAGGATGAAAATATTAAAAAGAATATAAAAATAACAATACCTGTCTTAATAAAAATACTAATAAATCTATCCGAAAACATCATTAAAAATTTAGCTGTCAAATTTAATTAATACTCCTATTTATACGTTATTTTTTAAAAAATATTGTAAATTTTATTTAGTCAGGAAATCCTACGAGGTTTTAAAAACCTCGTAGGATTAATTTTAGCATCAAAACATTCCATTTCTAAAACAGTTATCACTTACTTAATTTTTTACTTGTTTGCGTTATAATAAGTTTTAAATTTGTCTTGAAATTTATTACATCCAAAATATTATGAAATCACGGTTAAATTCTATATTGAGAATAATTGGAATAATTATCCTTGTATTTTGCCTGAATTTTGGCAATTCTGCATTGGCACAACAAAATAAAGAACCTATACAAAACCGGTTTATATTCGGTGGTGGTTTAGGATTGCAATTCGGCACTATCACTCTAATTGACATTTCGCCAATGATTGGCTACAAAATAACTGAAAATTTTATTGCCGGACTTGGATTTACTTATCAATATTATAAGGATAACCGCTGGATTCCGGTTTATGAAACTAATATTTACGGTGCTAGTGTTTTTGCAAGATATTATGTTTTTCGTGATTTCTTTGCTCATGCTGAATATCAGTTGTTGAACTATGAAGTGTATTACTGGCCCTCCGGAAAAAAAGAAAGAGTTACAGTACCTGCATATTTACTTGGGGGTGGGTTCAGACAATGGGTTGGGCCAAATGTTTCAGTTAATATTCTTGTTTTGTTCAATCTGAATGAAACAATTGATTCGCCATATACTAATCCGATTTTCAGAGTTGGGATTGGGGTTGGGATATAGATTGGGTCTATGTTGATTTACAGGGGGCAGATTGAGATAAAAGTAAAAAACTGTTTAAAATCTAAAAGTATCGTTATTGATAACATGTTAACGATAATTTAGTTTCTTTCTTCAGAATTTGTAAATTCTTTATAGTTCTCAGTAATCGTATTACATATAGCATCATACCAAGGAATTTTTTTAGAAATAGGTTCAATAATGCTCTCTATTTCAACATCTGAAAGACTTCTTCTCAAATGTTTTATTAGTTCATTTCTTTTCATTCTATTTCTACCAATTCTGATTCTGCATTTTCAGGGATTCCCCGTAAAGTATCCTTACGTCTATCTTCTAATATCATTTCAATTGCATTAGCTAAACTTTTCAGGCATTCTTCTTTTGTTCTTCCTTGTCCGTTAGCTCCGGGAATTTCTGCACAGTATGCAATATACCAATCTTCATCCTTCTCAATAATTGCTGTAAATTCATTATGCATAATAAATATTATTTATTCTTCCGGTATATTTTCCAAAACATCAATTAACAGGTCCCAGAATTTTTTAGTGGTTTCAATGTCCAGTCTTTCATCTGGCGAGTGTACACCCCTTAATGTGGGTCCAAAAGAGATCATGTCCATTTTGGGATATGTGTGGCCGATCAATCCGCATTCAAGACCTGCATGAATGGCACGAACTTTTGGTTGCTGATTAAAAAGTTTTTTATAAGAGTTTTCTGTGATTTCAACTATTTCCGAATCCGGATTCGGCTTCCAGCCAGGATAACCGTCAGTATGTTTAACTTTAGCACCTGACAGTTTAAACACACTTGCAACCATATCGCAAATATCTTTTTTTGCCGATTCAACAGAGCTTCTCTGGCTGGTAGTTATCAGAAATTCATCTTTTAGTGTTTTTACAGAAGCAAGGTTAGTTGAGGTTTCCACAAAATTTGGTATTTCTGCCGACCAGGCAATAACACCGTGAGGACAAGCATAAACTGCATTTAGTAATTTATTTTGAGATGTTTTATCAATTAGAAATTCCGGTGTTTGTGTTGAATAGGCTTTAACTTTTAAGTCAGGTTCAGTGATTTTATATTCTTTTTGAATTGTTTTCTCAAAATCTTCAACATATTTAATGAATTTGCTTTGGGATTTTGCAGGAACAGTAACAATTGCATAAGCTTCTCTGGCAAGGGCATTGCGTAAATTTCCACCGTCAAAGATTGACAATCTCATACCATATCTATTCGTTGCATTCCATAAAAGTCTGTTCAGTATTTTATTTGCATTTCCTAGTCCTTTTTGTATGTCGTCGCCTGAGTGTCCGCCTTTTAAACCGCCAACAGTAATTTTAAAAGCAGTAATATTATCCGGAACATTTTCTTTTGAAAAATGAAGATTAGCCAAAGTGTCTTTGCCGCCGGCACAACCGATAAATAGTTCACCTTCGTCTTCCGAATCAAGATTTAATAAAATATTACTTTTTAGTAAGTCGGGTTTTAAACCGAAAGCACCTGTCAGACCGGTTTCTTCATCAATAGTAAAAAAACATTCAATAGGTCCGTGTTCAATATCGTTAGCTTCAAGAATAGCTAACTCTGCAGCAATCCCAATGCCGTCGTCTGCTCCGAGTGTTGTTCCTTTTGCTTTTACCCATTCTCCGTCAATCCATGCTTGAATGGGATCCTTATCAAAATCATGGACAATATCGCTGTTTTTTTCACAAACCATATCAATATGACTTTGCAGAACAACGGATTTTACATTTTCTTTTCCTTTTGAGGCGGGCTTCCTGATCAAAATATTGCCTGTTTCATCTTGTATTGTTTCAAGATTATGTTTTTGTCCGAATTTGATTAAATATTCCGCAATTTTTTCTTCCTTTTTTGATGGACGTGGAATTTTTAATATTTCAGTAAAATAATACCAGAGTCGCTCCGGTTTCAGATTTAATAGTTCTTTGTTCATTTGTAAAATTTTATTTTAAATACTTATCAATTAAAGAAAGAAGTTTTTTAGGTTTTATTGGTTTTGTTATATAATCATCACAACCTGCCTCAAGGGATTTTTCTTTATCACCTTCCAGGGCATAAGCTGTTTGAGCAATAACAGGTATATCTTTATTTATTTTTTTAAGCTGTTTTGTCACTTCATATCCGCTAATATCAGGAAGCTGAATATCCATTAAAACCAAGTCAATTTCTTTATTTGATTCAAATGTACTGATAGCATCCTTTCCTCTTTTAGTCCATAATAAGTATGCTTTGGTTTTTTTTAGTGCTAATTCAATAAATTGATAAACAATTGTGTTATCTTCAACAACAAGTATTGTTTTATCTTTCCAGTCATAAAATATTTTTTCGGCTTTTGCATCTGTGCTTATGGGTTTTTCATCGGGGTCAAAGGGTAAGGTAAAAAAGAAGGTTGATCCTTTACCTTCCTCCGATTCAACCCATATTTTGCCTCCTAATAATTTTAATAGTTTTTCAGTTATTGCCAAGCCCAATCCGATTCCACCGTATTTTCGTGTATGCGAGTCATCCGCCTGGCGAAAACGTTCAAAAATTATTGATTGTTTATCTTCAGGAATACCTATTCCGGTATCTTTAACATAAAATTGCAGAAAAGGAATGTCGTTATCTTTTTTAACTGTATAACCAAATTCAATAGTTCCCTGATGAGTAAATTTAAAAGCATTTTTAATAAGATTATTTAAAATCTGTCGGAATTTTGTTTCATCGGTGTATATAATATCTTCTCCTTCTTCCAATTCATTATTTATGATTAAATCTATCTGATTGTTTTGAATTTTATCATAGTTAAAAAAAGTATTATGAATATCTTTCAGGGTTTTATTTATATAAAATTTTTCTTTGCTTATCTTAATTTCATCTGCTTCAATCAACGAGATGTCAATGATGTCATTTATAATTTGCAACAGATCATTTCCGCTTGTAAGGATATTGCTACTAAAGTCCTTTACTTCATCTACAGAAAGTTCGGAGTTGGCTAAAATTTCTGAAAAACCTATTATTCCATTTAACGGTGTACGAAGCTCATGCGACATTGTAGATAAAAAGGCAGATTTTAGCCGGTCGGATTCTTTGGCTTTTTCTAATGCAATTTTTAAGTCTTCTTCTGCATGCTTACGTTCAGTAATGTCCCTGGCAATTCCACAAAGACCGATTATTTTCCCTTCAGAATTTTTTAGAGGAACTTTAATTGTATGAAATGAATGCAATTCTCCTCTGACTGTTTTTTCGTGTTCATCAATTAATATTTCTCCCTTAATAACTTTCTTATCTATTTCGGTGATATGCTTTCCTGCTTCTTCTCCAAAAAGCTTAATATCTGTTTTTCCGATCAAATTTGATGCAGGTAATCCAAAAAGTTTTTCCATTGCCGGATTAACATGAATATATTTCAAATGAATATCTTTAATAAAAATTGAATCAATTGCAGATTCGGAAATTGCACGAAATTTCTCCTCACTTTCCCGTAATTCTTCTTCCCCCTGCTTACGTTCAAAAAGTGTGGAAATAATATTTGTAATAGTTTTTAAAAGCTCAATTTCACTCTTATCCCAAATTCTGTGTTTTTCACATTCATCGAAACCCATAAACCCAAAGAATTGATCCTTCACGTAAATTGGAAGGATAAGAATGGATTTAATTTTTTGAGGTTTAAGTATATCAATTAAATCTTGCGGTAATTCTAAAATATTTGTAGAAAAGACCATTCCTTTCTCAATAAATAACTTTTTAAAGGATGGAATTATTTTATATGGAACTTCCTGCAAATTATCTATTTGTGGTTCAATATTTTTATTGTACCATTCATAGGTATTTTTTGTATATTTTCCATTATTAAAATCTTCAAAAACATAAACTCTGCTAACTTTAGTAAATTCGCCGATTAAACGCAGCGTATCATTTATATTCTTATCAAAGTCTTCTAATTTTGTGAACAAATACGAAACCTCAGCTAATAACTTTTGGTTCTGCAAATTTTTATAAAGTAATTCCTCTGCTTGCTTTTGCTCGGTGATATCATGAAATATTCCAAAAGCCCCCTCATATTTTCCTTCATTATTAATTGTTGGTGTTGCAGTTACAGTGATAATTCTTTGTTCTCCATTTTTTCTGATGATTGTAAGCTCATATCGGCCTGATTCTTTTTGTTTTCTTAATTTGGTTTGGTCAAGAACTTTCCTGAACATTTCAGGACTTGTTAATTCCTTTAGGTCCTTTCCTATCATTTCTTCTTTTGAATATCCGAAAATATTTGCTAAAGCTTGATTTACGAAACTAAAATTTTCGTTTTCATCAGCATAAGCTATTCCTTCAATTATAGTTTCAATCAAAGTATGGAACTTTTCTTCCGAATCAGATAATACTTTTGTTTGTTTATTTACTACTTTTTCAAGCTCTTTTTTTTGGGTTCTAAATATGTCTTCAGCCTTTTTTATACGAAGCATGGCACTTACTTGTGCAGAAAATTCAGGTGCAGTAATTGGCATTGTAAGGAAGGCATCAGCACCTGATTCCAAACCTTTGATACGGCTATCTATATCAGTTTGTATTGCTGTTATCAGGATAACAGGAATGTGTTTAACAATTTTATCTGATTTTAATTGCTTACAAACATCAAATCCATTCATATCGGGCATAATAATATCAAGAAGGATAACATCGGGTAATTTTTCTTTTGCTATTTTTATTCCGTTAATACCTGATTGTGCGGTTAATACTTCACAATCAGGAAACATGTCTTCTAACCGTGCTTTAATAGCAGTGAGGTTGTTTTTTTTATCATCAATTGTTAATATTTTTATCATATTATTATTCTTTTAACTTTCCACAGACATTTTTACTTTACCAATAATTGCCAGAATTTCAGAAGCTATTTCTTCAATAGGTTTGCTGGTTACTTTAATAACCGACCATTTTGGTTGTCTGTTAAAAATTGATTGAGCATATTCCAGTTCACGCCTCACATAGTCAAGTGATGCGTAATCACCGGTATTACCACCAAAATATTCTTCTCTTACCTGACGTAGTGCTGACAACCGCCTGGCATTTGTAGTTAAACAAAAAACTCTTTCAGGTGGAATTTTAAAAAGTGCATCGGGTGGTTGTATACCAAGTATTACAGGGACATTTGCAACGAACCAGCCTTTGAAAGCAAGGAAAATACTTAGCGGTGTTTTAAATGTGCGGGATACCCCTAATAAAACTATTTCTGCCTTATACAATTCATTAGTTCTCAAGCCATCATCATGATTGAATGCAAATTGCATGGAATCTATTCGCTTAAAATAATTTCTATTTAACTCATGAAATAATCCTGGTTTTTGTGATGGTACATTCTCAAACTGATCTGCTAAACGTGATAAAAGAGGCCCCATTAAGTCAATGGTTTCTATGTTACGCAATCTTCCGGCTCTGACCATTGCCTGTCTTACATTATTTTTTACCAATGTATGAGCTATGGAAGCATTTGCTTTTACTGCTTCTTCAACTACATTTAACACTTGTTCTTTGGTGCGGACTTCAGAAAATCTTATAATATCAACAGTTATATTGGGAAATTGTGTTAAAGCAGCGTTAAGTGCTTGCCGGGCTGTTCTTCCGGTTCCATCGGAAACTACAAATATTGTATACATTTTAGTAAAGATAAAAGTAAAAAGACAAAAGTAAAGATTGCAATCGGTAAAAGACAAAAGTAAAAAATTTAAAGGCAATTACGAATTATTCTTTTGATTTTAATTCAGAAATAGTTTTTTCAGGATTTTGTGAAGAAAATATAGTGTAACCTGCTACTAAAACATTAGTACCGGCTTTTATTAAATCAGCAGCATTTGATAAAGTAACTCCTCCGTCAACTTCAATTAAAGATGAAGAACCTGCTTTATTAATAATTTGTTTTAATTGTTTAATTTTCGAATAAGTGTTTTTAATAAATTTTTGACCGCCAAAACCTGGATTTACTGACATCACCAACACAATATCAACATCAGAAATTATATTTTCCAGTAAATTGATATTCGTATGGGGATTAATGGCAACTCCCGCTTTAAGTCCTAATAATTTTATTGCCTGTATTGATTTGTGTAAATGGGTACATGCTTCGTAATGGACGCTAATGATATCAGCACCTGCATTTTTAAATTTTTCAAAATAACGATCAGGATCAATTATCATCAGATGAACATCAAGGGGTTTTTGAGCATATTTTTTAATTTGTTTGATTACAGGAATACCAAATGAAATATTCGGAACAAAAACACCGTCCATAACATCAATGTGAAACCAGTCTGCCTCACTACGATTGACCATTTCAATATCATTACGGAGATTTGCAAAATCGGCGGATAATAAGGAAGGAGCGACTAAATGACTCATATATTTAGCCCAAATAAGTTTTTAGAATTTTGCATCGCGAAGTATGTTTTAATCTTCTTATTGCTTTTTCTTTTATTTGCCGCACTCTTTCACGGGTCAGATCAAATTTTTCACCGATTTCTTCAAGAGTCATAGGATGAGTACCATTTAACCCGAAATAAAGTCTTATAACATCTGCTTCACGGGTAGTTAAAGTGGAAATTGCCCTTTCAATTTCTTTACGTAGCGACTCATAAAGCAATTCGGTTTCAGGTGTTTTGCTTTCATCCATCTTAAGCACATCATACAAGTTATTATCCTCATCCTGAATCAAAGGTGCATCCATTGAAATATGACGACCGGCATTTTTCATTGATTCTTTTATCTCGCGTTCTGTAATCTCAAGCAGATCAGCAATTTCTTCAGGATTTGGTTCTCTTTCAAATTTCTGTTCAAGTTTAGCATGAGCCTTATTAATCTTATTAATTGAACCGATTTTATTCAGAGGTAAGCGAACAATACGTGATTGCTCGGCTAATGCCTGTAAAATTGACTGACGTATCCACCAAACAGCATAAGAAATGAATTTAAATCCTCTGGTTTCATCAAATCTTTGAGCTGCTTTGATAAGTCCGAGATTGCCTTCATTAATTAAATCAGGCAAAGTTAATCCTTGATTTTGATATTGTTTTGAAACGGAAACAACAAAACGCAAATTTGCATTTGTAAGTTTCTCAAGTGCTAACTTGTCGCCCTGTTTAATTTTTTGAGCTAATAAAACTTCTTCATCTGCTGTAATAAGATTCACTCTTCCGATTTCCTGAAGGTATTTATCTAATGAAGCGGTTTCACGATTCGTTACCTGTTTGGTAATTTTTAGTTGCCTCATAATTTATATAATGTAAAAATCAATTAGAATTGGTAAAAATTGTACGAAATATCATTAATTAAGTTACAAAAAATGTTACTATTGGTTATCATTCTAAATTCTTACTATTTAGTGTCGGTCTATAAAGTCAGACAAATTTTGAATTAATCCCGAAAGCTTTCGGGATGTCATTTGTAATTTTTAATATTTATTTAAATTCTTGGACACTATAGACTGATACTATTTGGACCAGACTCAATATTAAAATCTGTAACTCCTAACTTTTCGGTGGTCTGGATAATAAAACTTTTCGTGAAAGCTTCAATTTACCGGTTCTACTGTCAATACCTATCAGTTTAACTTCTATTTCATCACCAACTTTTAAAACACTTTCAACGTTTTCCAATCGTCTCCATTCAATTTCAGAAATATGCAGTAATCCGTCTTTGCCTGGAAGTATTTCAACAAAAGCCCCAAAAGGAACAATGTTTTTAACAACGCCTTTGTATATATTTCCAATTTCGGGAATTGCAACTATTTGTTTGATTTTTTCTTTGGCAGCTTCAATATCTTCTTTGTTGCTTGATACGATATCAATAATTCCAAGATCACCTTCTTCTTCAATAACGATAGTCGTATTGGTTTCCTCTTGAATTTCCTGGATAACTTTCCCTCCGGGTCCGATTATTGCACCGATAAATTCCTTATGAACTGTCATTTTTTCAATTCTTGGAACATGTGGTTTGTAATCTTCACGGGGTTGAGAAATGGTTTTTTCCATTTCGTTAAGTATATGTAATCGTCCTTTTTTGGCTTGTTCAAGTGCTTCCTGAAGAATATCGAAAGAAAGCCCTTCAACTTTAATATCCATCTGGCAGGCAGTAATTCCATCTTTTGTTCCTGCAATTTTAAAATCCATATCGCCAAGATGGTCTTCATCACCCAAAATATCCGAAAGTATAGCAAATTTACCTGATTCATTATCAGTTATCAAGCCCATAGCAATTCCGGAAACAGGTTTTGATATTTTAACACCGGCATCCATTAAGGCAAGTGTACCGCCGCAAACCGTAGCCATTGATGAAGAACCGTTGGATTCAAGTATATCTGAGACAATCCTGATAGTGTATGGGTTCTCCATATCGTCAGGAATAACGCGTTTTAATGCCCTCATGGCAAGATTACCATGACCAATTTCACGCCGGCTGGTTCCACGAATTGGTCTTACTTCGCCTGTAGAAAATGCAGGAAAATTGTAGTGCAGCAGAAAATCGCTTTTACCTTCAAATACGGCACCATCAATAGTTTGTTTGTCAAGTTTTGTACCTAAGGTAACGGTTACGAGCGACTGTGTCTCACCACGAGTAAAAATTGCTGAGCCGTGTGCAGCCGGCAGATAATCAACTTCGCTCCATATTGGCCTTATCTCATCTGATTTTCTTCCATCCAGACGAATTTTTTCATTTAATACAGCATTTCTTACTGCTTCTTTTTCAATATCATGAAAATAACGGTCAATTAATTTGGCTTTTGCTTCTTTGTCTTCTTCTGACAAGGTGCTGATAAATTCATCTTTTACTGCTTCAATAGCTTCAGACCTTTCATGCTTACAATTATTACCTGATTTTGATATTTGATAGAGTTTATCGTAAGTGGCTTGTTTTAATGCTTCCTTAAATTCAGTATCATTTTCTTCGTGGCAGTACTCTCTTCTTACATTTGACTTTTCAATCATTTCAGCCAGTTCAAGCTGTGCCTGGCATTGAACTTTTATTGCATTATGAGCAACTTTAATGGCTTCAAGCATTACTTCTTCCGATACTTCTTTCATCCCGCCTTCAACCATAATAATATTATCCATAGTTGCTGCTACTATAAGGTCAAGTTCGGCAGTTTCTATCTCTTTAATTGAAGGGTTGATAACAAAATCTCCATTAATTTTTGCCACCCTGGCTTCAGAAATTGGTCCGTTAAAAGGTATATCCGAAATAGTTAATGCCGATGAAGCAGCTAAAGCAGCCAATGCGTCGGGTGCAGTGTCATTGCTTCCTGAAATTAATGTAATTATTACCTGAGTATCACCGTGGAAATCATCAGGGAATAACGGGCGAAGTGCTCTGTCAACTAATCTTGCAATTAATATTTCATACTCTGAAGGTCGTGCTTCTCTTTTAAAAAAGCCACCAGGAAATTTTCCGGTTGCAGCATATTTTTCTTTATATTCAACAGTAAGTGGCATAAAATCAACATTTTCCCTTGCTTCTTTTGTTGCAACTACCGTGGCAATTAGCATAGTATCACCCATCTTAACTACAACAGCTCCATCAGCCTGATTAGCTAACTTTCCTGTTTCTATTGAAATGGTTCTTCCATCATCTAATTCAAATGTTTTAGTAAAAACTGATTTTGACATGATATTTGTTTGTGTTTTATTAATTTGTATATAAAAAAAGGCAATCAAAATTGCCTTTTCTACATCTATTTTTAAATGTATAAGATTATTTTCTGATACCTAATTTTTTAATAATTACTCTGTATCTTTCTATGTCTTTTTCTTTAAGATAATCAAGTAATTTTCTTCTTTTACCAACTAACCTAACCAATGAACGTTCGGTATTAAGGTCTTTTTTGTTTTTCTTTAAATGATTAGTTAGATATTTGACTCTGAATGTAAATAAAGCAACTTGCCCTTCAGCAGATCCTGTATCAAATTCTGATTTTCCGTACTTCTTAAAAATATCTTTTTTTGTTTCCGTAGTTAAATACATATTATTATTTTATTTTCAAATTCGGCGTGCAAAATTAAAATAATCTTTTTACATAACAAAACTTTTTATTATTATTTATTTAGAAAGAAAATTTTAATCGCATATAAAACATTTTACCATAGTCTCCGAACTCAGTGCCGGGATCTCCGATGAAAATCTGACCAATTAAAAGGAAACCAATATTTTCAGTTAAAGAAAAATCAAGAGAAGGTCCAATATAAGCTGACTTATCGCTTGGGTTGAATATTCCTGAAAAATTTGCTTTTATCAAAGGGGTGACAGGATATGAAATCTCACCAAAAGTTGAATATTTTGCTCTTGTATAATTTTTTGCCGAAATATTTGTTTGCATAGCTAATATACTTCCCATACTTGCAGGACCAGTTGTTCCGGCACTATTAAATAAAAAAGAAGCATGAATATAAAAGCTGTTTTTAAAAGTATAGTTTATACCTGCCGAGGCAATTAGTACTCCGGTAGAATCACTGAAATTTTCTTTGGATAGAAAATATGTTGCTTCGCCGTTAAAGCCGGCTCCTTTAATTTGACCTGACCATCCTATACCTAAAACGATATCCTCTTCCATAAATCCGGCAAGAAATTGAAAATCATAATTCCATTTATTAAATTTATATAATCCTGCAAAAGTAACTTTGTTTTCCTTATTAATTTTATATGCCAATTGTGCGGAAGATGTCATGCCTGTGTAATACTGGATTTTTATGGCATCACAACCGGGGCGTTCAATATAATCAAAATCAAAATAATTGAAAGTATTGAAGATGTCGTTAGGAGTCCACACTAAATTTATTCCCCAGTTTATTCTTTGCCTTCCGATTTTTGCTTCAAAATTTCCTTTTGAAAATTCAAGATTAGCTCTGTCAAAGGTTGAATATACAAAAAATGATGTGTCTTTTGTAATTAACCTTGTAAGGTCTAAATATCTATCATCAATAATTGCATAGTCGGCAAAAGACGGATAATATTCACCAACCATTTGCCCGTAATTCATAATATTTCGCATTCCGATATGAGCTGTTAAAAAACTCGTTGGATACCATCTGAAATCCAGACGATTTTTAATTGTATTCATTGTTAGCCATTTTTTTTTGAAATCTTTTATCCAAACTGTTTCAAGTGTTTCAATATGACCGTTTAATGAATAATTTTTTGGCTTTTTATCGCCTTTTGCTTGTATACTTTGATTAAGAAATATCAATAAAAAAAACATAAGAATAATCTTTAGTATGAAAGTTAATTTTTTCATAGCAGTTTATTTTTTGGTATTTCCATTATTTTAGTTGAAAGACTGTTCTTAAAAATTTACGGATTACGGATTACGAATTACGTCCGTCTTCATCCGAAAACTTTCAGGGTTAGTCTTTCCTCTCCGATTAAATTCGTGTTTGAAGCATTTTTTAAATACAATAATTTATAACATATACTTTTATCGTTACTGTTCAGCCTCATGTAAAATTGAATAACGAGCATTTGAACATTTGAACAACGAATTAAGAAGTATGTTTTGATTTTGATGCTGTTTCAATACTTTCAACAAAAAATATTATG
>JAUXFX010000051.1 GCA_030622635.1 Bacteroidota bacterium | reverse complement strand
GTGAAGATATTTGACGGAAAATGTTATGCGTCTGATACTATCTTTATTGATGAATGTTCATCACTTTGGGTGCCTAATATTTTTACTCCAAACGATGACAACTTTAATGATTATTTTTATGCTATTGGTTCTAATATCACAAAATTCAAGATGGAAATATTTAACCGTTGGGGTCGCAGATTACAAACGCTAAATAATATTAATGAAAAATGGGATGGGAAATACAAAGGAAATAAATGTTCGCAAGGGGTTTACTATTGGATAGTCAATTTTGAAATATCTGATAAAAGCGGTAATAAAATTAATAAATCTTTGAAAGGGAGTGTTACTTTATATAGATGAATCTGGTCTAAAAATATAAAACTGCTTATTTATACCTCAGTTTAATATACCCAAATCTTACAGATGGATTATTATTTGTTGAATTTAACAAAGAATCAGATAAAAATTTAACTGTTATTATAAGTAATTTACATGGCAAAATTGTTTTAAATACGCAATTAAAAACTATTTCCGGTTAACCATACAAAATACATTTAATAGATTATCCTGTTTGTTAATATTTCATTAGAGTATAGTCTGAAATTTTCATTAGAAATGAAAAACTTATTTTTTATTAGAATTTGGCATAAATAATTTTCTAAATTTGCATGTAATAAAATTAAAGCACTTTCGTTTTAATCCAAACTTATTCTTGTGGGAATAATCTATAAACAAGCAGCCAGAGGAACAATCTATTCTTACATTGGTGTAGGTCTCGGTTTCATTACCACAGCTTTATTATTACCTCAGTTATATTCAACTGAGGAAATCGGACTTTTAAAAATCTTACTTGCTTATTCCATTATATTTATTCAGTTTGCAACTTTAGGTCTAAATGCCGTTACCATAAGACTTTTTACATATTTTCGGAATAATGAAAAGAAGCATAATGGATATTTATTTATAGTATTAAGTGTAAGTTTAATTGGTTTTTTACTTTCATTAGCTGTGTTTTATGCAATAAAACCTATACTTATAAAAAACAGTATTGAAAGTTCAGCTTTATTTGTTGAATACATTAATTATTTAATTCCATTAATATTTTTTCCTCTATTTTTTGGTGTATTAGATACTTATTATAGTGTTTTGTTTAATTCTGTAAGGGGAACATTCTTAAAGGAAATAGTTCAAAGAATTTTTATTATTGCTTCAATAATTCTCTATTATTTTAATGTTTTTAATTTTGAACAATTTGTTATCTCCTATATTGTATCAATATGTTTACCAACGGTTTTTATTATAATATCATTAATAGCCGATAAACAATTCAATCTTAAACCAAATTTAAAATTTGTTTCCGATACACTTGCATACTCTATGATGAGTGTTGGTTTGTTTGGTATTCTTAATAATTTTACCGGTGTTATTATTTTAAATATTGACAGTATAATGGTTAATTCAATGATAGATTTGAATTCGACCGGAATTTATTCAATAACTTTCTTTTTTGGAGCATTAATTAAAATCCCGTCTCGTGCACTAATTAAAATTTCCAATGTAGTGATTGCAGATTTCTGGAAAAACAACGATATTGACAACATTAATGATATTTATTATAAAAGCTGTATAAATCAGTTGATTTTAGGATTATTTCTATTCGTTGGAATCTGGGGAAACATTGATAATATTCTAAGAATTTTACCTCCTGAATACGAAACAGGAAAATATGTTATTCTTTTTATTGGACTGGCAAATTTATCCGATATGCTTAGTGGAGTTAATCGTAGTATTTTAGGAACATCAAAATATTATAGGGTTCAAACATTGTTTATGATATTTCTCATGGGTTTTATTGTTTTAACAAATTATTTATTTATACCTATTTGGGGAATTACCGGTGCAGCAATTGCATCAGCGTTGTCTTTGTTATTGTTAAACTTATTAAGATACTTCTTCCTATTAGTAAAGTTTAAAATGCAACCATATAATTATAAACACCTTATAATAATAATTATTGGTTTTATTTCGTATCTTGCTGCCCGTTTTGTACCTGAATTTAAGAATTTATATTTTGATATAATTATAAGAAGTGCAATAATTACAATAATATTTAGTCTACCCGTTTATCTGTTGAACTATTCTGAAGATATCAACAATAAGGTAGATGAATTTTTAATTAAAATTGGAATAAAAAAAGCAATAAAAAAATGAAATATTTAGTTACGGGTGGAGCAGGATTTATAGGCTCAAACATTGTTAAAGAAATTTTAAACAAAGGTGAAAGTGTAAGAGTTCTTGACAATTTTGCTACAGGGAAAAGAGAGAATATACTTGAATTCAACGATAATCCGAATTTCGAGTTAATTGAGGGTGACCTTCGTAGTGACCAAACTATTAGAAAAGCTGTTAAAGGTGTTGAATTCATTCTTCATCAAGGGGCATTACCATCTATTCCAAGGTCGGTTCAGGATCCGATTACTACTAATAATGTAAATATTCTCGGAACCTTAAACATTTTAGAAGCTGCCAAAGAATTTGGAGTTAAAAGGGTTGTTTGTGCGTCTTCATCATCAATTTACGGGAACAGTAAAACTTTACCGAAAGTTGAGACCATGCATATTTCACCATTATCTCCATATGCATTATCAAAATATACCCAAGAAAAATATTGCCAGATATATTTTAATATTTATGGCCTAGAAACAGTATGTTTAAGATACTTCAATGTATTTGGGCCAAATCAGGACCCTACATCCCAATACAGCGCTGTAATTCCGATGTTCATTAATGCAATGAAAAATGACAAACAACCTACAATTCATGGTGACGGACTTCAGTCAAGGGACTTCACCTATGTTTCAAATAATGTATCAGCAAATCTTCTTGCTTGTACTGCTTCTGATGCAGCCGGAAAAGTATTTAACATTGCATGTGGTTATAGTTTTACTCTTCTTGAACTTGTAAACGGAATTAATAAAATAATGGGTAAAAATATTAAACCGAAATTCGACAAAGATAGAGTTGGTGATGTAAAACACTCAATGGCTGACATAAATAAAATTAAAGAAATTATGGACTTTGAGGTAAACTGCACATTTATTGATGGTCTAAAGAAAACTGTTGAATTCTTTACAAAATAAATAAAATCCTTGATACAAAAAAGCTCATAATTATCACATATTTGAGCTCTTTAATTAAATCAGTTAATTTTGAAAACTATTTTTTGAGTACAATATGACTGGCAACAAAGAAATTAAAAGGAAAATGCTAATGATTACTATTGGCGATTTTGACCATGCCAGTTCACGAGTAAGGGCAATTCAATATATTCCACTTCTGGAAAACGAAGCTAATTTACTTGTTAAATGGATCCCCAGAATTCCAACAAAACCAAAAAATCTATTTAGTAAATGGTTCATATTTCCTATAAAAAAAAGATATTTATTCCTTAAAAGGACTTACCATCTTCTACTAAAAAAATGGGATATTATTTTTATTCAAAAAATCTTTATTCCTAATTGGTTATTAAAAAAAATTAATAAAAATGGGATTCCAATTATTTACGATTTTGATGATGCTATTTACATTGTGCAAAAAGGACAGAAATCAAACGAACTGAAAACATCACAAATGCTTAAGGCAGCATCAAAAGTAATTGTAAGCACTCATGATTTGCTTCCATTTTGTGAGAAGAATAACACAAAACCAATCATTATAACCAGCGCAGTTGACATAGAAAAAATAAAACCAATTAAAAAATCCTACAATGAAATAATAACAATTGGTTGGATAGGGTCTCACTGGACAACTGATTTCTTGAAAGACATTAATGTTCCATTAAAAAATATTTCAGAAAACTATAACGTAAGAATTCTTGTTGTTGGAGCTAAGCCCGGCTTTCAATTAGAAAAACTTAAAATAGACTCAAAAAAATGGTCACTTGAAAGAGAAGCGGATTTGATTAACGAAATGGATATCGGAATTATGCCATTGCCAAATACTGATTTTGCAAAAGCTAAGGGCGGTTATAAACTTTATTTGTATATGGCGGCTGGTATTCCTATAATTGCTTCACCTGTTGGTATAAATTCAAAAATTATCAGACACGGAGTAAATGGATTCTTAGCCAAAGATAATGAAGATTGGATTGAATATTTATCAAAACTTATTGAAGACAAACTATTGAGAGATAAAATGGGACAATCGGGAAAAGAAATTATTATAGAGAATTACAGTTTAAAAGTATGCTTTGAAAAATTAATTGGAATAACAAAAATATCTTGTTAACAAATTATAAGAACTAAATAAAACAGCATATATGAAACTTGAAAATGATTTTGAATATGTAAATTGCGATTATTGTGGCAGTGAAAATTTTCGGACAATTTTAACTTCAGTTGATTATTATAATAATATTCCTGGAGAGTTCCAAATTGTAAAATGCACTAATTGTAATCTAATTTATACTAACCCGAGACCAAAAAAGAAGATCATTGACAAATTCTATCCCGACACTGCAAGATATTTACAACCTCAAACTCCAAACTTTTCTGGAATATTTGAAAAAATAAAAAGAATTGTTTTAGAAATATATTATGGTTACTCAAACAAAACAAATCTTCTATTGAAAATAATATATTTTCCTGCTTTAATTTTTAGTTATAATTGGATAAAATCTCAATGTATTCCGAAGTACATTAAGAATGGGAAATTATTAGATATTGGATCTTCATATGGTCTCTTTTTGTATGAAATGAAAAACTTTGGTTGGCATGTAAAGGGAATTGAAACGAATCAAGGTGCGGTTGATTATGGGATTGATAAATTAGGACTTGATATTGTAAAAAGTAGTATTGACGATTTTGAAGCAGCCGAAAAGTATGATGTTGTGACATTAAGAATGGTACTTGAGCATGTATTTCATCCTATGGATACTTTGAGAAAAGTTAAAGATTTTATTAAAAAGGATGGGACACTTATTTTTTCAGTACCAAATATTAATGGATTTGATGCTAGAATGTTTAAAAGTCATTGGTATTCTCTTCATTTACCTGCTCATTTAACCCATTTCACAAAAAAATCTATTACAAAGTATTTACAATCATTAAATTATAAAAATATTAAGTTTTATTATCAAAACAATGATCGTGATTTCTATACTTCTTTGAAATATCTTAAGAATGAGAAAAAGTCATTTGTATGGATTTACAAACTATTATCAATGAAACCTATTAGAAAATTAATAATAAGACCTGCAATTAGAATAATCTCATTATTTAATGGAACTTGCAGAATAACAGTGTATGCGAACACATAATATGAAAACAACCTTACTATACTTCTATCCATATCTTTCAACTTTTGTAAAAAAAGACATAAAGTTTTTTCAGGAGAAGTATAAGGTGGTAACTTCGGGTTTTATGCCAAAGAAAAAGTCTTATACATTTTTCTTTCTTATTAAGCAATTTTTTTTCATTTTATTCAATATCGGAAAGTGTAAAATAGTAGTATGCAAGTTCGCATCTTATCACTCATTTCTTCCTGCATTATTGGCAAAAGTTTTTAATAAACCATTTGTTATCATTAACGGTGGTACTGATTGTGTTTCATTTCCTTCAATAAATTATGGCAACTTTAACAAATATCTTCAGGGTAAATTCACAAAATGGACTTATCAGCTATCAACTCATATTGTGACATTACATCAAAACCTTGTTGAGTATGATTATAATTATCAGGACACTGATTTTCCTAAACAAGGATTTGCATATCATATTAAAAATCTAAATAAACCAATAAGTGAAATATATAATGGTTACGATTCTGAAAAATGGTATAAAAATTCAGATAAAATTCCTAATTCGTTTATTACAGTAGCTTTTGGCATTGGTACTGAAAAAATCAATTTCCTAAAAGGAATTGATATGATACTTAACGTAGCATCTGAATTTCCTGATTGTATGTTTTATTTAATTGGAGCAAATAAAGATTTTATTGAGCAAGTCAAAGCTGAAAACATTATTGCTCTTCCCCCTCTTCCGTCAAAACAATTAATTGAGCATTACAGCAAATCTGAGTTTTATCTTCAACTATCAATTTCTGAAGGTTTTCCTAATTCATTATGCGAAGCTATGCTTTGTGGATGTATTCCGATTGGGTCGGATGTTGGAGCAATTCCTTTCATAATTGGTGACACAGGCTTTGTTTTAAAAAAGAAAGACAAAAATCAATTAACAGAACTTATTAATAATGCTCTTAAATCTGACAGAAAAACTCTGCAAACTAAAGCCCGAAATCGAATTTCAACAGAATTTACTGAAGAAAAAAGAAAAGAAAAACTGCTTTCCTTAATTTAAGTTAATAAATGTATCTTTGCTTTTTTAAATAACAATTTAATTATTGGATTATTATGACCCACATCTCAATAATCGGCTCCGGCTCTATCGCAACAGCTCTCGGAAATGTTTTATCAGCAAAAAATAATTTAAACGTAACATTATTATCTATTGAAGATGATGTTGTTGACTCAATAAATAAATCAAATATTAACTACAAGTACTTTCCAAACATCAAACTTAACAGTAATTTAAAAGCAACTACAGACAAGAAAATCCTCAATTCTGCAAATGTTATTTTTTTAGCTATTCCTTCATCAGTTACTGTTGATTTTATTTTAAGTTTGAAAAACGAATTGAATAAAAATTCAATTTTAGTAAATCTTGCTAAGGGATTCGGAAACGAAAATCAAACCATTGTTGAATGCCTTGAACATAAAATACCAAACCCTGTTTGCTCATTAAAAGGACCGACATTTGCCAGAGAACTTATTAATAAATCACCTACTGCTTTTACTTTGGGTGCCGGAAATGAAGATGTTTTAAAATTATTTTCAGATATTTTTAATGACACGAACATTTTTATTGACTTTTCTACTGATGTTAACGGTGTTGAAATTCTGAGCATCCTGAAAAATATTTATGCAATCGCTGTTGGTATAGTTGATGCACACTTTAATTCGACGAATCTCAGGTTTTTATTCCTTACTAAGGCTTTCAAGGAAATGAAAAATATTCATCTTCAATTTGGCGGTGATAAAGAAACTCTTTTTAAATATTGCGGTTTTGGTGATTTTGGCTTAACAGCTCTTAACGACCTCAGCAGAAACCGTACACTTGGACTACTTATCGGAAAAGGATTTTTTACAAACGATATTTCCGACAAAGTTCTTCTTGAAGGCAGAATTGCAGTAAATGTTTTTTATGAAAAAATTTCCAGAATCAATTCTTTAAAGGATTATCATATAATTTCGGAATTATACAAGGTGTTTAACAATAGTTATGATGTTTCAAAATTTGTAAATGAGATTTTGAAAAATTAGGCAATACCATTAAGGACATTAACCAATCTGTTTGTTAACCATTTTCTTGAATAATTTTCAATATTCTTAATATCTGACGAAAGTTCTTGGTTTTTATATAATTGGTAAAAATTTAGAATATTTTCTTTTATTTTTTTAACATCTTGAAAATCACTCTGTAAACCTGAATTTGTTTCCTTTAAAATCTGTACAGCATCTCCATCAGACGGTCCGATACAAAGAATAGGACGATGGGCAGCCATGTATTCAAAAAACTTTCCTGTTAAAATCATTTTGGCATTCGGAGTATTATTTATCAACAACAATAATACCTGTGTCTGTTTCTGAAGTTTAATAACTTCATTATGCGGAAGATAATTGATCTTTGTAATATATTTTTGGAGTTGAAATTCTTTTATTGATTGCCGGACACTATAATCTAATTTGCCTATTAATTTAATTTCCAGATCATCTGCGAATTCTTTGTTTGTATCAGTTAATTGTTTAATCGCTTTCCAGAAAGAAACTGGATTTCTGGTTTTAACCATTGTACCAATGTATGAAATACTGAATTTTTTATCCGGTTCAATTTTTGAGCCATTGCTGATATCATCCGAATCATATCCATTGGTTATTACTTCGTAATTTCTTTGATAGATTTTGTTGAAATCATCAGCCATGCCTCTGCTTATCAATACTACCGAATCGGCATTTTTTAAAACTTCTTTTTCAAGTTTATGATGTTTTTTGTCTGCACATCCGGTTAATTTTAAATCTTCATAAAAATCAATATTTGTCCATGGATCACGGAAATCAGCTAACCATGGAATACCCAAACGCTGTTTTAATCCGATGGCAATCATGTGCATGCTGTGTGGCGGACCTGTGGAAATTATTGCATCAACAGGATTATTTTTCAGATATTTTGTTAAAAATTTTATTGAAGGTTTTATCCAGAATTTTCGTGCATCAGGGATGAAAAAATTTCCTCTTATCCAAACAGAAACATTTTCGGATAATCCCGGTTTTTTATTTTCAGACAAAAATCCTGCGTTAATCTTCTGCTCTTTTTTTTGACCGATAAATTTTTTATAGGCAGTATAAGGTTCCCATATTTTTCTTTTTATTACAGTTAAATTATCAGGAATATCTTTCTCTAAAGAATTATCAATGACAGGTGCTTCAGGATTTTCAGGAGTATAAACTATTGGTTCCCAGCCAAAATCACGCATGTATTTCACAAACTTAAGCCAGCGCTGAACCCCTGCCCCACCGCTGGGAGGCCAGTAATATGTTATGATGAGAACTTTTTTCATTTTAGATTTTAGATTGAGGATTTTAGATTTGACCTGCTCAATTAATTTTTTTCCGATTTAAAAGCTTTCCGGGTTTCATAATACAATCCTCCAATCAATAATAAAATCAATATTATTGAACTAATTAGTGAAATATTTTCACCAACTTTATAAACACGTGATTCAAATTTGAATTCTATTGTATGATCACCTGCCGGTACTATCATTGCCCTTAAAACATAATCGGCACGGAAATATGGAGCGGGTTTTCCATCTATATAAGCATTCCAACCTTTATCGTAATAAATTTCAGAAAAAACAGCCAATTGGTCAACAGATGATTTTGATGAATAAACCAAATGATTCGGCTTATATTCTGTAAGTTTTATTATAGATAATGTGTCATTTCTAATTTCTTTTTCTTTTAAATTATCTTCAAATCTTTTATCAACAATTGCAATTTTATCAGGATTAAAATTATTTAAGGCAGCAATTTCCTTATCAGCATTATCAACAATTTTATAATTTTCAACAAACCAGGCATTGCCTAATGCAGAATTATTTATCAACGGGCTTCTTGCAGGATCATAAATAATATATTTGGTATTAAGCATGTTCAGTACAGGTAATTTGCCGAGTGTATTATTTATTGATAACAGAGTCGGATTATTCGTCAAAGTATTTACTATTTTCTCTTTCTCAGGACTAATCTGATGGTCAATCAGTTCCTGATACCTTCTTAATTTGGCTCCATGATAACCACCTATTGATTTATGAAAATAAGACGTACTTGCATCATTAAAAGTATTTACAGCAATGTTTAAAACCCTGAAGTCAGGGTTGGTATCTTTAAATATTTCCCTGTCAGCTGCAGAAGCCTGATATGGTTTGGTTACTTTTGATTTCCTTACAAAATTTTCATTATTCAAATACCTGTAACAAACCGTTGCCATATCAATCAAAAATAAAACTGCAAGAGCAGATACAAGTATTTTCCATCCCATTTTTTTCATTGAATATAGCCACAAAACAAGTCCGCCCAAAAGAATAAAGAAGAAACTCCTTATCGCATCTGCCTTAAATACTGAGATCCTTGTCTGTTCAAGATTACTAATGAATAAACTTAGCTGATTAGTGTCGGCACTTTTTCTTATCTCATCAAATTGTATAATTTCAGCATTACTTAAAAAATTAAAAAATAATGATGGAACTAAATAAAAAATCAATGCTAATCCGCCGGTTAATCCAAAAGCAATAAAAAACTGCTTTTGTTTTTCTTTTATTATTCCGGGATTTTTAAATATTTCATTTACAGTTAATATTGCGAGCAAAGGCATACATAATTCAGCTATTACTAATGTCATTGAAACTGCCCTGAATTTATTGTAACCCGGAACATAATCAAGGAAGAAATCTGTGAGTGGCATAAAATTTTTACCCCACGAAAGAAAAATTGATAAAATTGTCGCTGTAACCAAAACCCATTTCAGACGACCCGGTACAATAAAAATTCCCAGCACAAATAAAAACACGATTATTGCACCCACATAAACAGGTCCTGAAGTAAATGGCTGGTCACCCCAATAATGATTCTGACCTGCAATAGCTTGTTTGAATTGCCTGTCAACATCTTTCATTGCATTTTTATTATTTCCAAGTACACCCGTAGCACCACCCTTTGTGTTTGGTATCATCAACGAAAATGTTTCAGGAACGCCATAACTCCAGGCAGTTGCATAATCTTTGTCAAGTCCGGTGGTTTTATTATCAAGATTTGAAGTTAGCTCGGATTTTCCGCGTATGGTTTTTTTCCCATATTCATAAGTTGCCCACAGATTAGTTGAATGTGTTAAAACAGCAAGTAAAGCAGCTATTATCAACACCCCGGTTGATTTTAAAAATGGAATGTATTTTTTGTCTTTTATTGCATTTACAAATTCATAAATTCCTAGGATAATTACTATCATCAGCAAATAATAAGTTATTTGCGGATGTCCTGCCCGTAATTCAAGGGCTAAAAATAAAGCAGTTAAAATTCCGCCCCATAAATATTTCCCTCTGAAACATAAAATCATTCCAGCCAAAACCGGCGCCATATAACCGATTGCATGAGCTTTGGAATTGTGCCCCGCTTCAATAATTATAAAAAAGTAAGATGAAAAGGCAAATGCAATTGATCCGGCAAAACTAAGCCACGGGTCAACTCCCAGAACTAAAAGCAAAATAAAAAATCCAACAAAATACAAAAAAACATAAGCGGCAGGATGTGGCAATCCCAACCGGAATATTTTATCAATATAACTAATTAGATTTGATTTATACTTCACTGAAATCTGATATGCAGGCATACCGCCAAACATTGAATTTGTCCATAAGGCTTCATTACCGGTTTTTTCCCGAAAATCAACAATTTCTTTTGACATGCCTTTATGCCGGATTATATCATCTTGTCTGATTTTTTTTCCTTGCAACAACGGGTTAAAATACACCATTGTTATTATTATAAATATAACTATTGCAACAACATAAGGTACAATGTTTTTAATTGGAATGTTTTTCATAATCAGTATTATTTTTTAGAGACAGGTTAATTTTATTGTTCCAAGTTCCAGGTTCCAGGTTCTTGCAACCTGAAACTAAAAAGTGTCTGTCTATAATGTCCAAGAGTTTAAATAAATATTATTTATCTATTTCTTCAAAATCAACATATTCGCCAAGGTCAATATCTTTTTTTTCTTTATCTTTTTCAGGAATATAATCAATATTAATCTTGCCTTCTTTTTTCTTTTTATCTTTTTTTAATTCTTCTTCCTGATAAAAATATTTATTTTGAGTTTTTTTTATGTACTGTTTTAATATATAAGGAAATACATACTTAAATAAAATACGAAAAGCATAGTAAATTAATATAACTACAAATATAAATTTTAACAGGGTCATAAATAGTATTTAAATATTAGCTTTTAAAACAATCCCGAAACATTTCCTTCAGTATAATTTGACTGCGAAGTTATTGTTTTTTAATGAAATTTGATAAAAGATTTTATGATTTTCAGTTTTATTGGGACAAATAAAAAAGAAGGCAAACTGCTTTACCTTCTTTTTAATAATACTATTATAACCAACAATTTTAAGATTCAGAATAACTATTGATTACATTTCATCAGAAACGCTTAGTTTTTTTCTGCCTTTCGCTCTTCTTGCATTAATAATTTTGCGTCCTTTAGCAGTTGACATTCTTTCTCTGAATCCGTGTTTATTTTTTCTTTTTGTATTTGATGGTTGAAAAGTTCTCTTTGTTGACATCTCTTAATTTTATTTGGAGTGCAAAAATATATCTTTTTTTAGTTCCTGCAGAATTTTTTTGTAAATAATTTTATTTGAATTATATTTAAAACTCATATAATTTTATACCATCAATAAATTTAAAATCTTTTTTATTAAGTGTAAAAAGTGGTATTTCGTAATAAATAGCCGTTGCTGCAATTATTGCGTCTGGTATGCTTATTTTATTGCTTAAAGAATATTCGAACATCAGATTTTCAAATATTTCATTTATATCTTCATTAATAGGAATATGAACGATTTTATTTAACCTTTTCTTTATCTTTCTTAGCTCAGTTTTATTTATAGCACCATAAAACAACTCAGCGGCTGTAATTGAACTTATATATAAAGACTTTTCCCCAATAATTTTAATCTCATTAATAATATGTTTTTCATTCTTAAAGAGTTCAATAATAATATTTGTATCGCAAAGAACTATTTTCTTTTGGGCCATGCTTTTTTTCTTAATTCATCAATATTTGTATCTCTGTCTTTCCAAATTCCAGCCAGATCAAAAATACTTTCGTTTTCAGAATTATTCTTAACTTTTAATTTTAATAATTCATTTTTGATTTGATTTTCTTTATCTTCAAAGAAATCAATCAGGTTAATATCTCTAAGACTTTGTAAAATTTTAATTGCCTTATTGTCTTTTATTTGAATAACTATAGAGTTCATAATAAAATATATATTGGACTGGTTTATAAGTTTTCAACTGTAAAATTAGCAAATATTATTCTGTTTTCAAATATTTTATTTTTTAGGAATATTTTTTAAAGTCTCAACAAGAAAATCCCAAAATTTTTCAACTGTCTTAGTATTAACCATTTCATCCGGTGAATGAGGATTTCTGATTGTTGGACCAAAAGATATCATATCCCAGTTTGTATATACAGCACCCAAAATACCACATTCCAAACCTGCATGAATAATTTTCACTTCAGGGATTTTTCCATACATTTTAAAATACACATCTTTCATTTCTTCTAAAATCGGGGAATCAATATTAGGTTTCCATCCGGGGTAAGCACCTGAAAATTCAGGTTTTCCGCCAGCAGCTTTGGAAACATCATAAAATTCCTTTGCAACTTTATCCCTGTCATCATCAATTGCACTTCTTTGCAAAGAAGCTACTTCAATAACTCCGTTCCCTGATTTTATGATAGCCAGGTTTGTTGATGTTTCAATAACTTCAGGCATATCTTTATTTACGGCTATTACACCATTGGGGCAATTGTCAACTGCCTTAAACAAATTCTTTTGAGTTTCTTTATCAATTAAAAATTCAGGTATATCAGTTTTTTGAATCTTAATACTAAATCCCGGGTCAATTTCTTTTAATGATTCTTTGATTTTTTCAGCATATTCTGCAACAAATCCTTCAAAACCTTTTATGTTTGAATCAGGAACTACAACTGTTGCAAAAGCTTCTCTTGGAATTGCATTTCTGAGACTTCCGGCATCAATTGATGCTAATCTCAAACCATATTTTTCAGATGCTTCAAGAAATAATTTATTAATTATCAAACATGCATTACCTCTGCCCAAATGTATGTCAAGCCCTGAATGACCGCCTTTTAAACCGGCAACATTGATTTTATATGCAGTCATATCAGCAGGCACTGATTTTTCTTTATAATGAAATTTAACAATGGTATCAACACCGCCGGCACAACCGATATATAATTCACCTTCATCTTCCGAATCAAGGTTTATAAGTATATCGCCGTCAAGCCAGCCGGGTTTTATTCCGTTAGCACCTGTCATACCTGTTTCTTCATCAGTAGTTAGTAAAACTTCAACCGGTCCATGTGGTATATCGGTTGATTCCAGAATTGCCATAGCAGCAGAAGCACCAATTCCATTATCAGAACCAAGTGTGGTTCCTTTTGCTTTTACCCAGTCGCCATCAATATAAGGTTGAATTGGGTCGTTATCAAAATCATGTTCCACATCACTGTTTTTTTGTGGAACCATATCAAGATGTGCCTGCAAAACAACTGTTTGCCTGTCTTCCATGCCTTTAGTTGCAGGTTTCTTAATAATTACATTTCCAATTTCATCAATTTTTGTTTCAAGACCAAGGTCTTCGCCGAATTTTTTAGCAAATGCCTGTATTCTTTCTTCATTTTTCGATGGTCTCGGAACATTACACATGTCTTTAAATATCCTCCATAATGCGGCAGGTTTTAATTCTATGATATCTTTACTCATTATTTTTTCTCCTATTTATTTGATTTAATTATTTTCATTAAAATTAACGGGCAAATTTATAAAATATTTTAACTCATTCTCAGATATAATACTCATCCGATGACTTGAAGTCATCGGATGAGTATAAAATTTATTATAATTAAGAATACTAAACAAGCCTTATTCAATATTAGCTTGCATTTCGGCTTCTTTTACTTGGATGGGTTTTTCTCCTGAAGGTAATTCAAGTCCGTAACCTTGTTTCTTATTTGCTCTCTTAAGTAAGAATGCTAAGAATAATGCTAACACACCCAAACCAACAAGCATAAGGATTGGATTGGTATAGTTAAAAGCCGGTATTTCATGAGTAATAAACTGCATATCCTGTAATCTCTCACTAATCTGCAATTTTGTTAATCCCTGTGCTTCAAGACTTTGTCTTACTGACTCGATTTTATCTACAACATCAGGGTTTGATTTATCAAGTACCCAACCAATGCCTTTAAAGAAGACATTCAATCCCCAGTTCTGGATTGTAAACATAGTGGCATAAGCTGTCCCCAGTCTATTTTCTGCAACAATTTTAGCAACAGAGGGCCACATTGCTGCCGGAACAAGAGAAAATGCAATACCAAGTGCCAATAAACCTATATAACCTAAAGTTACACTATTGAAAACAGATAGCGACAAGTGAGCAAAAATCAGTAAAAATGCACCTAATATCATTAATGAGGCTGCCTTACCCTTTGTATCAACTATTTTCCCAAAAATTGGTGTAAAAAGAATTGAACCTAATGGAATTAAACTTGCCGTTTTGGGACCATTTTTAAGCCATAATGAGAGTGTATCTGATAATGAATATATAAACACACCAAATAAAATCAGGATAATAAATATAGATAATATTTTTCCGGATTTATTCTTAATATAAGAGGGTATCAGTGTAACAGCAAGTGCAAAAATAAACAGAGCAATGTAAATTGATGCATTTCCAAGAGCAGCATTACCAAATATTGTAATTACTGCATTGTCAGGCAAATCATAAGTAAAACCATATTTATTGATCAAGAGATCCGGTGCATATTGCATGAATGGAAAAACTGCAGAATAGAATGTTACACAGAGTAATGCAATAAAAAGAAACGATCTGTTGGTTATCAGTTTAACAAGATCTGATAATCTGAATGGTTCATCTTCTTGCTGAGCGCCCTGTCCTTTCATCTGTCTGTCAAGTTTTGCATCAAACATGATGTAAATCAAAAACATGATCATTCCTATTCCAATTAGTGTGGCTGCGAAATTAACTGCAGGGGATACAACACCTCCACCAATATCAATTGATAAAGCCTGTCCAAGTGTTGAGCCTAACCTTCCAAATCCCATATTGACAGCCATTGCTAATGCAAGTTCATACCCTTTGAACCATTTTACTATGGTTCTCATTGCTATAACACAAACAATTTCCAGTCCGGATCCAAACAATAAACGGCCTATCATCATTGTCCACATTTGTCCGTTTAAATTATCAGAGAATGTTCCTGCTGCACCAAAAGCAGTTAAAGTTGCTCCAGCCGCGGCTAATAAACCAAACACAATACCGGTTCTCCTGATTCCCCACTTATCAAGGATGATACCTCCAATAATGATCATTCCAAAAACATTCGCCCATGTTGTCCATTGAATCAGGGAGCCAAACTGGCTACTTGTAATACCCATTTCTGTCATCATCAATGGCTTGATCCCTGAAAAGAAATCCTGAAACCAATAAGTGCTAAATGTTAATCCACTTATTAAGATTAGAACTAACCATCTCATTGCTGCAGAATTTTTGAGAGTTCTTTTAATTGTTTCCATAATATATTTTATTTTATTAAGATTTATTTTAAGCGGGCTAAGATACACAAAATCCGTAAACAGAAAATAATTAATACCGGTTTTATTCAGATAAAACCCAAAATGTCTTTTTCACAATAAGTTAGAAGAGTATTGCTAATAAATATGGATAAGCTTCTTTGTTTTGAAAAAATCTTCTTCAAAATAATCCGCTAAATTATATAATTCATATTTCCTGTTAACTTGTTTTAATTCATCATTAAAATCACCACCCTTTATATAAAGAATCCCATTGGAGATTTCGTTAAATGACTTTTTATGGAATTTGTAACCTGACAATCTTATAAAATCAGGTAAGTTAGTTACTGCACGACTGACAATAAAATCAAAGCTTTGCTTAACATTTTCAACACGTATTTGTTCTGCTTTTAAATTTCTTAATCCAAGAGCTTTTGAAATTTCTTTAACTACCTTTATTTTTTTTCCAATTGAATCCACAAGATAAAATTTCGCTTCCGGAAACATAATTGCAAGCGGGATACCCGGAAATCCTCCGCCGGTACCCACATCTATAATTTCAGTATATGCTTTGAACCGTACTACTTTTGCTATACTTAGTGAATGCAACACATGCCTTTCATATAAATGGTCAATATCCTTACGCGAAATTATATTGACCTTTAAATTCCAATTATGATACAGTTTATATAAGCTTTCAAACTGCTGTTGCTGTGTACCGGAAATATCAGGAAAGTATTTTAAAATCTTCTCCATTTATAAATTTTGAGGTAAAATTAGAGATTTTTTAAACAATATGACCAAATTTATTAGTGTCTGCCCATAAACTATTATTATGAATAATAAAATTCCAAATTTCAAAATATAAATAACAAATAATATTCAAATTCAAATTCCGAAATCACAAAAAACTGAAATACT
>JAUXFX010000076.1 GCA_030622635.1 Bacteroidota bacterium | reverse complement strand
TTTACAGGGAAAAAGTGCATTTGAGTTTATTCTAAAATCAGTTGATGCTTACTTTTATAATAAAGCATCCCCATCTTTGATTCCCACTACAAGTTAATTGATTGTTCAGGTTAGTTTAAAAAAAAGTTTTAGATGAGTATATTTTACTATAATATCTTAAATCACAAATCTAAAATTAATCTGAGAAAATAATTTATTTATTAGCTGTGAACGGTTACAAAAATAACTATAAACACAGCCTAAAACCTTACAACACGAAGTTAGTCCGTATGGATTACCTTATTTTTTCCCAGGTTTTTTTGATAATGTTAAATAAACAAAATGGGTATAAAGTTTATTATATTCGACTTTCATACAAAAAATGTTTTATAATAGTCTATTGTCAAAGATAGCCTTTATTTCATTTCCAGCACCTCAAAATAATATTGAGCCAACATTCCAACAAAATTTGAAATCTGGTTAATGCTTTTGATTAAAATTATCAGTTGCTTTTCAAATAATTGAACTCGTTTACTTTTGTTTTGTTTTTTACTACCTTTACAAAATAAAAATAACGAAGAAGAAATAAAAACCTCTGACAAATGAAAGAAAAAGAACTTAGCAAAAAAGAAAAACTGGAACAGGAAAACTTCCTTTTAGAATCAAAAATAATTCTCAAAGGTGGTGATATTCACAGATGCTCGGATATTGATCCTGAAATCGAAAACCAGTTTATGAAAAATGTTATTGCATTTGAAGAAGCAGAACTCAAACCGCTTTATGAAATAATTGATGTAAATCCTGATGATTTCCCGCCTGCTGCACAATTATCGAAAAATGAAATAAATGCAAAGTTCAAAGTGTTACTCAAATGTCTCGAAGATCATGGTATCTCTTATGATGTATCAGAAAAAGTCCCTGTTGAAATTTCTTATCGTTTTCTAACAGAAGATTATTTACATGAACCTCACGAAGTTTTGCCTGATAATTTCGGTTGGCATATTGATGGCTGTAGCGGTGATTGCCCAAGTTGCTTTCAGGTGAATTATTGTGATTCGGTAAATGATACATGGACTCCTGAAGAACTAAAAAAAGAACAAAAACGAAGATTGTTAGAGGGCTGATCATGGAATATTAGTCATCTGATTGGGATTTTTTTTTCATCGAATTACACGAATTTAACGAATTATTTTTTCTTTTTTTCGTGTTAATTCGTGAAATTAGATGACAAATCTTTTTTCAACAAATTCAGATAATTTTTTGTCATCCGATAGTTTTTAGATAAAACTATTTGAAATTTGATTTTCTTTGTCTATATTATGCATAATATTCCGAATTAGTTAAACTAAATCGTAACAACATGCAAAATATTAAGAGAGTTTTGAATATCGATCTTCTGAGAAATCAATCAGCATTTTTATGGGGGCCAAGAAAAACAGGAAAAACAACTTGCTTAAAGTCTAAATTTTTTAAGTGATTTATGGGAATGTGAAATTAAGGTGAAACATTCCATTTCTATGATATTCTCTTAGGAACAAAATTTGAACTTCTCTACGATTTTTGCTATGAGAGAAATGGAATGTTTTTAACCAAATTTATTTCCTTGTCAATTCCTGAAATACTTCTTCAAGAGTTTTTTCTTCTTTACTCATTGAAAGGACAGTTAAATTATTTTCAACTGCAAACTTAAAAATATCAGGACGAATATCTTTATCTGTAACCGATTCAATTAACCAGATATTATCTCTTAGGTTTTTCATTTCTTTAATTCCCTGAATTGATTTTAACAACTGCTTTTTAACAGGAGCATTAAATTCCACATTAATAATTTGAGTTTTTGAAGAAATTTTTGCAAGATTGGAAGTTAAATCATCTGCAACAATTTTACCATTATCAATTATGATTGCTCTGTCGCAAATTGCTTCAACTTCCTGCATTATATGAGTTGAAAGCATCACTGTTTTTTCTTTACCGATTTCTTTAATAAGGTTTCTAATTTCAAGCAATTGATTCGGGTCAAGGCCTGAAGTCGGTTCATCAAGAACTAAAACTTCGGGATTATGGATTAATGCCTGGGCAAGTCCTACCCGCTGCCTGAAACCTTTTGACAAAGCACTAATCTTTTTATTTTGCTCCGTACGTAATCCTGTAATATCAATCATTTCAGCAATCCGTTCTTTTGTTTGATTGCCTAAATGATGGATACCGGCAATAAAGCTTAAAAATTCCTTAACATACATGTCAAGGTATAAAGGATTGTTTTCAGGCAGGTAACCAACTATTTTTCTAACCTCAATGGATTGTTCAAAAATATCAAAACCATTAACAATCACCTCACCTGATGTTGGAGGAATAAAGCAAGTGATTATCTTCATCATTGTGGATTTCCCGGCACCGTTAGGTCCAAGCAATCCGACTATCCCACCCGGCTGTATTTCAAAAGACACATTATCAAGTGCTTTATTTTTGCCGAATGTTTTTGTAATATTTTTAACTATTATTGACATGAAACGCTTCTTCAAACTCCTTTTCAAATCGTTCGTTTACGGAATCACAACCGTATTCAAAAATACGATTATTATTATCAATATTTGTGTAAACAAACTTAAAATTTTTAATATTAATTTCTGTTGGCAACAATGATAGTGCTTCTATTCTGATATCGTGTAAGTCGGATTTTTCTTTTGAGCCAAGTTTTTTCAAAAGATCAACAATTTGCAGGTATGACAAGCGTTCAACCTTTGAACTAAATTGCTTATCAAATTCCTGTATTACTTGTTGTGTGTTTGTAAAGCTCCCGCCTGATTCAAGAGGCAATGAACCGGGTAATATCAGGTTGGAATGTTTTGCGGTTTCTGTCATAAAATAATCCTGCACCACAACAAAATCAACTATAGCAAGCCAACCGGCAATCTGTACTTTATTCTTTGCACATCCCAAAGGGTCTTCACCAAAAATAAATATGTTCTTTAAAATTCCTTTTTCAAGCGAATTATACTGACTTACATTTATTGTACCCGGTAATTTTTTAGTATCCCATTTTTTCTTCAGTTTTGCAACAAAATCCTTATTATCAACAGCCTGCATTCCAACTCCAAATGTCGGGCAAATACCCATGTCAAACAATCCCTGTGAATTATTTTTTTCTTTTAATGAAATTAAGCCACTTGAGGTTTTACCGAGTTTTCCGGTTATCTTAGCTAAATTAAATAATTCAACACAAGTATTTGAAGAAAGCTCTTTCTCGGAAAATACTAAAACTGCATTTAATTGCTTATTGTATTCCTTGGCAAATTCCACAATTTTATCCATATACGAAACGCCGGATTTTTCAACAAGTTCAACGAAATTTTCTTTCAGCAATTTTTCTTTGTATTCTTCAAAACCTTTGCAATTATCCTTGATGAACATTCCGTTTTGGAAATTATTCGCAACAAGATAATAATTGACCGCCTTAATAAAATGATAGTAGGATTTTATTTCAAGCACCTCATCAACTTTATGTTTCATAGTGATGTCTTTGTGAACAGTAATCAGTTCAACCGGAATATTATGTTTATATTGAGCATTATTGATCATAAATCCTGTCACAGCATTATCTCTGTTGATTTCAGAACCTATCAGATATATTTTACTTGCGTCCTCAATCTGATCAAAAGGCACATTAGCTTTTGAATTATTAACATATCCGATGCCACGGTTCAGATAATGAAAGCTTGTAACATTATTTGTTTTAGCACCTGCTCTTGCCAGCTTTTGAATCAGATACATTTCTTCATTAGTCAGACGTGCACCGGCAAAAAACACATTGTCATCAGGCTTAACAGATTTTATCTTTTCATAGATAATATTATAAGCTTTTTCAAAACTTATTTCCTCAAACCTGCCGTTAATTTTCAGCAATGGTTTAGTAATTCTTGAATTATCATTCAGATATTGATAACCGAATTTCGGATATTTACATAAATTAGCATCTTTATTGATTTGCCCTTCCTGTCCTGTAACCTTCATCACAAATTGGTTTTTGTGATTAATTGTAATTTTACATCCGACAGAACAATAATTACAAATAGTATCAACCGGGTCTAATTTTATGGGGCCCGGCTTGAACAACACGTTTTCAGTAATTGCACCTGTGGGACAGGTTGAGATACATAATCCACATGATTCACAGGTAGTATCCTGCAATGAATTCCCCATACTTGGAGCTACGTAAGTATCATATCCTCGATTTACTAATCCTAAAGCATCAGCTCCCACAACTTCGCAGCAAATTCTGATACATCTTGCACACAAGATGCATTTATTATTATCAATCTCAATATAGGGATGCCTGAAGTCAATTTGATATTCCGTATATTCTCCGCTTAGTCTTTTTTGTTCAACACCATATTCTGTGGAATATTTTTTCAGATCGCAGGTAAATATTTCAGTACAGCCACATTCCAAACAACGTTGTGCTTCGTGTTTTGCAACATCTTCACTTGCATAACCCAATTCAACTTCTTTGAAATTCATTCTTTCGGAAGGATCAAGGGTTGGCATTTCTTCACGCTTCTGCTCAGCAAATTGTCCTTTATAATCTTCGATTACCTGCGTTTTGAAATTATCTTTTTTACTTATAAATTCTTTTGAAAGAGGTTCAACAGGCAAATTATGTAAATACTGGTTGCAACTTCTTGAAGCAATTTTTGCCTGTGCAACAGCTTCAATTAAAGTAGCGGGACCTGTAACACCATCACCGGCAGCAAACACGTTTTTAATACCGGTTTGGAGAGTATACGGATTAGCATCAATATCACCCCATCTGTTAAGTTTAAATTCTCCTTCATCGGTTATTTCATTCACTTCATCAAGGAAATTAACAATGGTTTTCTGTCCTATTGCAGCCAGAATATAATCTACTTCCAGTTCAAATTCCGAACCTTCAATCGGAACAGGTCTTCTTCTGCCTGAAGCATCGGGTTCACCTAATTTCATTTTCAGGCAGGTTATTGACTTCACCTTGCCGTTTTTATCTTTATTTATTTTTGAAGGATTTGTCAATAACATATATTCAATGCCCTCAAGCTTTGATTCATGAATTTCAATCGGGTTGGCAGGCATTTCATTTTCAGTTCTACGATAAATCACATAAACATTATCAGCACCACAACGTTTGGATGTTCGGCAACAATCCATTGCAGTATTTCCACCACCAACAACAGCAACTTTTTTACCTTTAAAATTATATTTCTGACCTGTCATCTCCATGTTTTTCAAAAAATAAATACCCGGAAAAACATTTTCGGCATCATCACCTTCGCAGCCTATCAATGTGCCTTTTTGAGAACCTATTGTTAAAATTACAGCATCATATTTTTTTTGCAGTTCTTTATATTTAAGATTTCCCCCTAACTTTTTATTATAAAATATCTTAACGCCCATGTCGGTAATATTATCAACTTCTTTCTGAAGGAGGTCGTTAGGCAGGCGATACTCGGGAATTCCATATCTGAGCCATCCGCCGGCTTTAGGACTTGCTTCGTAAATATCAACATGATGTCCTTCCTTTTGCAGAAAGAAACCTGCAGACAATCCTCCGGGACCGGCACCGATAACAGCAACTTTTTTACCGGTAAATTTTTTAATTTCAGGAATATATTTATTTTCGGATTCAAGGTCATAATCAGCAGCAAATCTTTTCATATAGTCAATTCCAACCGCAGCGCCCTCATCCAATAGATTTCTTCTGCAAGCAGTTTCGCACGGACGAACACAAACTCTTCCGCAAATAGCCGGTAATGGATTGGTGTCTTTTATCAAAGCAATAGCTTCATTATATTGTCCTTTGTCAATCAACGAAATATAACCCTGTATATCAACTCCGGCGGGACATGCCTGGGTACAAGGTGCCAAACAATCGGCATAATGGTTACTCAAAAGAAGGTCTAAGGCTGTTTTCCTCGCTTTTTTAACTCTCTCGTTATGCGTATCAATTTTCATCCCATCTGTAACCTTTGTAGAACATGATGGTTGCAACCCTCTCATACCCTCAACTTCAACAACACAAACATAACATGAAGTGTATGGTTTTATTCTCGGATCGTTGCAAAGAGTAGGAATTTCAATATTATTCCGTTTAGCAAGATCCAAAATTGTTTCACCTCTGTATGCCTGTGTAATTTTACCGTTTAACTTTACATTTAATCTTTCTCTCATTGTTAATAGATTTTTATTGCATCAAATTTACATTTTGTATAACATGTTCCGCATTTAATACAATCATCCTGACGGATAAAATGAACTTCTTTTCTTGCTCCGTCAATAGCATCGGTAGGACAATTTTTAGCACAAACAGTACAACCGGTACATTTCTCAGGATCAACTTCATAAGTTAGTAATGGTTTACAAACTTTCGCAGGACATTTTTTATCCCTGATATGAGCTTCATACTCTTCCCTGAAATATTTAATTGTAGTTAAGACAGGATTTGGAGCAGTTTGTCCCAAACCACAAAGTGAACTGTCTTTTATCTGGTAAGATAACTCTTCAAGTTTTTCAATATCACCTTCTTCTCCTTTTCCTTCGGTAATCCTGGTAAGAATTTCAAGCATTCGTTTTGTTCCTGCCCGGCAGAACGTACATTTGCCACAAGATTCTTTCTGGGTAAAATCAAGGAAAAATTTTGCCACATCAACCATGCATGTATCTTCATCCATAATTACCATACCGCCCGAACCCATAATAGCACCGGTAGCATTTACCGAGTCGTAATCAACAATAGTATCAAGAAGATGTTCAGGGATACATCCTCCCGAAGGTCCGCCCATTTGAACAGCTTTAAATTTTTTGTCATTTTGAATTCCGCCGCCAATTTTAAATATGACATCCCTGATGGTCATTCCCATTGGAACTTCAGCTAATCCTGAACGTTTAATCTTTCCTACCAGAGCGAATACTTTTGTTCCTTTACTTTTTTCAGTTCCATATTTGGCATACTCTTCCGAACCATGTAATAAGATCCAAGGGATATTGGCAAGTGTTTCAACATTATTGATATTGGTTGGTTTTTGCCACAGTCCTGATTCGGCAGGGAACGGAGGACGTTTTCTGGGCATTCCTCTTTCACCTTCAACAGAAGCAATTAATGCTGTTTCTTCGCCACAAACAAAGGCGCCGGCACCTTCTTTTATATAAATATCAAAATTAAAACCATCAATACCTAGAATATTTTTACCTAAATAACCATTTTCTCTTGCCTGTTCAATAGCTATATTCAGTCGTTTAATGGCAAGTGGATATTCGGCACGGCAATAAATCACTCCACCGGTAGCTTCAATGGCATAAGCTCCGATAATCATTCCTTCAAGAACAGCATGAGGGTCACCTTCAAGAACCGAGCGGTCCATAAAAGCACCGGGGTCACCTTCATCAGCATTACAAATAATAAATTTTTCATCGGCTTTATTATTATTTGCAAATTTCCATTTCAAGCCTGTTGGAAAACCTCCTCCACCTCTTCCTCTTAATCCCGAATTAATTACAGTTTGAATTACATCCAATCTTGAAATTCTTTGTCCTGCTATTTTTCTGATTGCACGATAACCTCCTCTAACTTCATATTCTTCAATTTTTTCAGGGTCAATATATCCGCAGTTTCTCAAAGTAATCTTCACCTGGTCCTCAATAAATTCCTTATCAGGAGTTTCAAACAAATCGGTCTGAACCACATAACTTTTTATAGGTTCATTTTCCAGTATATGTTTCTCAATGAGTTCGGCTGCCTTTTTTTCATTTATATCGCCATACAAATATGAACCGTTATCATCAACTATCTCAACCAGTGGTTCACGGTAACACATGCCGATACAACTGGTTTTTTTTAATTCAAATTTTAAATTATCAGCTTCTTTTAAAGCTTTAATTTTTTCAAATACTTTGTTTGCCCCTGCGGCAATTCCGCAACTTCCAAGTCCGACAATTACTTTTATGTTTTCCATAATTAATTACTCTCCTTAATTTTTATGTTTTTGATGATCTTGACGGCCTGTCCACCGGTTAGTTTTCCATGTGTATCATTATCAATCATCATAACAGGAGCTAAAGAACAACATCCCAGACAAGCAACCGATTCAAGGGTAAACATACCATCTTCGGTAGTTTCTCCATCATTAATTTTTAATGATTCCTTTAAAGCATCGGTAATGGCATTTGCATTTTGTACATGACAGGCAGTACCATGACAAACTTTAATTATATGTTTGCCAACCGGATTCAATCTGAACTGAGCATAAAACGTAACAACACCATACATGTCGCTAAGTTCTATGCCAACTTCTGAGGAAATCTTTTCAAAAGCTTCGATAGGAATGTACCCAAAAATGTCTTGTGTGCCTTGTAAAAGCGGGATCAGATTGCCTTTTTTATCTTTATATTTTTCTATTAAAGAATCCAATAAATTTACATCAACCTGTCCCTGTTCTTCTGTGATTTTTTTACCACTGATTCTTGCTATTCGCATATTCTTAAAATATTAAAATTTGAAGTCGCAAAATTATAAAAATAATTTAATTATAGCGGGGATTTTAATCGTTGAAACTTCGGAATTACAGTTTAAGTGTCTGGTCGTAATCCGTAATTGTGGTTATTTTTTCTTTTTTATTGAAGACAACTTCTTGTGCATAGCATTAGCAGCTATTCTTCCGGCGCCCATAGCGAGAATTACAGTAGCCGAACCAGTAACAATATCACCACCTGCATAAACATTTTTAATAGCTGTTTCATTTGTTTCGGGGTTTACTTCGATATATCCCCATTTATTTAGCTTCAGATCAGGTGTTGAATGGAATAAAATAGGGTTAGGACCGTTTCCAATTGCGACAATTGCAAGATCACATTCAACAGTAAAGTTTGAGCCTTCGATAGGAATTGGTCTTCTTCTGCCTGATTTGTCAAGTTCGCCCAGTTCCATTTTAATACATTCAACAGCTTTGATTCTATTATTATCTGTTCCAATATATCTTACAGGATTGTTCAATAATTTAAAAATAATACCTTCTTCTCCTGCATGATGAACTTCTTCGGCTCTTGCAGGAAGTTCATGGCGCGACCTTCTGTAAATTATAGTAACTTCGTCTGAACCGGCTCTTTTTGCGCTCCTGGCACAATCCATAGCAACATTACCTCCTCCGATAACTGCAACTTTATTACCATGTGGCATTGGTGTATCGTATTCAGGAAATCTATATGCTTTCATCAAATTCATCCTTGTAAGATATTCATTTGCAGAAAAAACATTTCCAAGATTTTCACCTTCGATATTCATAAATACCGGTAATCCTGCTCCAACACCAATAAAGACAGCATTAAAGTTTTCAAGCAATTCATCAATTGTAAGTAATGGTCCGATTACATGATTTGTTTCGATCCTACAACCCATGCTTTTCAAATAATTTATTTCAAACTGAACAATTGATTTTGGTAATCTGAACTCCGGAATTCCATATGTTAAAACTCCACCCGTTTCGTGCAAAGCTTCAAAAATTGTAACTCCATAACCTTTTTGCCTCATGTCAGCAGCAACTGTAAGTCCGGCAGGACCGGAACCTATAACTGCAATCCTCTTACCTGTTTCTTTAGTAATAACCGGAACTTTTACGAGATCCATTTTACGTTCATAGTCGGCAACAAATCGCTCAAGCCTTCCTATGGCAACCGGTTTATCTTTTATGCCAACAATACAATATTTTTCACATTGATCTTCCTGAGGACAAACTCTTCCACAAATAGAAGGAAGGACATTTTTTTCTTTTATTTTTTTTGCGGAAGCATCAAATTTCCCTTCTGCAATTAATGCAATAAAAACCGGAATATCAATATTTACAGGACATCCTTTAACACATTGTGGTTCCTTACATTGCAAACACCTTCCGGCTTCAAGCAGAGCCAACTCGCCGGTATAACCATAAGGAACTTCCTGATAATTATTAATTCTGAGTTTTTGATCCTGTTCAGGCATATCCTGACGTGGAATCTTAAGTTTTAACTTCCTTTCATCAGCTTTTGTTAATCCATGCCATTCACATCCGGATTTCGTACAAATGAAAAAAGGCATTAGCTTTGAAAGTGCTGAAATCAATAGTTCACCAACATTAGAACCACATTCTCCACATTTCACACTTTTATTTATAATGCTTTTATGGCATTTTGGACAAATGACATCATCCAATATATCTCCCTCTTTTACCGGCACAGATGTTTCAATATCAAACACATCAAGATACGGACTTAATTTTAAATCAATTTCCTGTCCTTTATATTTTGCTTTAAAAATTATACTTTTTTCCTCTTTTTTCTCAACATTAAAACTGTTATGACAATGAGGGCAATAAGTATTTATATACGTTTTAAACTTTAAATATTTTACATCCTGATCAAACATAGTATTACTTTTTAGGTTCTACTGCTATTTTAATAGTAACATTATTTTATGGTTCTACTAATAAATTCATTTATAATGATAAAATGCTATAATGCTTAAATATTTCATAATAATTAAATCTTTGATAATAAATGGTTTGAATATTACAATATTAGGGTTTTTTTATTTTGTGTATTATTTTTATTCTCGCATTTTAGCATTTTAGCATTTGTCTGGTTCCACTAAATTTGTATTAGTACTCTATTTATCTTATCGAGAATAATAGAGAATCTTTTTCGTCTTTAAGATATATTGAATTCCTGTTTTCAAGCTCATCAAAATCCACTTTCTGACCATCGAAGTCAGGTCCGTCAATGCATGCAAATTTAGTTTCATTTCCAATTTTAACACGACAACCACCACACATTCCGGTACCATCGATCATAATCGGATTAAGGCTGACAATTGTTGGTATCTTAAATTTTTTGGTCAGCTTACAAATATTTTTCATCATTATTATTGGTCCTATAGCATAAACAAGTTTAATATCATATCTTTCCTGAAGATACGTTTTTAAAGGACCGGTAACAAAACCTTGTTCACCATAACTTCCATCATCAGTAGTAATGATCAGTTCATCACAAATATTCTTCATCTCACTTTCAAGAATAAGCATTTCCTTATTCTGTGCTCCTATAATTCCAATCACATAATTTCCAGCTTCATGATACGCTTTTGCAATGTGATGAAGAATTGCCACTCCCGTACCTCCACCAACCATAACAACAGTTCCGGTTTTTTCAATTTCTGCAGCTCTTCCGAGAGGACCAACCACATCTTTGATTATATCGCCTGTATTAAGCGATCTCATCAGAGCTGTTGTCTTGCCAACTACCTGAAAAATAATAGTTATTATTCCGGCAAAACTATCTTTATCGGCAACCGTAAGCGGAATTCTTTCTCCAGTTTCATTAACTCTGATAATAATAAACTGGCCGGGTTTGACTTTTTTAGCAATTTTGGGAGCATCAATATCAAAACGAATAATCGTTCCCTTTGCCATTTCCTGTTTTCTTACAATCTGAAACATATATTTAACAAATTTCTTAATTCAAAAGTGCAATAATAATAAAAATATTGAAACTCATTATAAAATTTTATTAAATTGGTTAAATCATACAGGAAAGCATTCAAGAAAAATCATTCTTTGTACTGCATCAGAATTACTTATTTTCATTAAAATAAATTAAGGTAGTTATAATAATTTTGGGAAATATAGGTCTGATGGACAAAAGCAGGTGTTTTTTACTGATAAAAGTATCATTATTTTTCTGACAATAAGAAGCTTCGGGAAAAATTAAATTAAAGAAATAAATTTAAAAATTGCAGACTGCCAACTTGATAAAATAATCCTGTTTGGTTCTATCTGCTCGAAAAAATGTTTTGTTCTACTTTTATCCCATACGGATACATACGTACTAACTTCGTGTCGTTTGCTTAGCTTCACTTTTTACCCATACGGGCTAACTTCGTGTCGCTTTTGTCTTTTATCTTCCAGTTTATCTGGGTTAGAGGCAGTATCCGTTTCACCAACTTCCTACCATTCATGACTGTCTTCCAGCCGGATATCATAAAAATCATCATCGTTCAAGCCATGCCACCTACATCCTTTTTTAGTACAGACATAAAAATCCAAAAATTTTGTACGGGCACTGATTGAAATTTTAGCAACAGGAGAGCCACACTTTCCGCATTTTATCTTATCTGTTATCAGACTTTTATCACAATGCGGACATCTTATATCTTCTATAGCTTTATCTTCGGATAAAAATATTGTGGATTTTGAAGTAAATATATTTAAATACGGGCTTAACATTAAATAACCTGTTTCGTCGGTAGTAATTTTTAATTTAAGCATATCGTTCTCAATAAGACTTTTTTTACAATAAGGACAATATACCTGCAAAAATGTTCCCGAATGAATAATTTCTTTATTAGAATCAGTTTCTATAGCTTCGGGTTTTTTGCCTTTATCATTGGGTTCATTTTTTTTATCATGTATTTTGCCACCAAAGCCGTATTCCTGATACAATTTGTTTAAAGCATCGGAAAGGTCTTCAAACTCAACTTTATGATTTTTACAACCACTCCGCGAACAAATACTTACTTTACCACCCATATCAAGATAAAACGGAACCATTGGAGCACTACAGGTTAAACACTCTGCATCTGAAATTATGTGAGCACTGCAATGCGGACAAGTAAATTCAGCTATTTCGCCTTTCGGCAACTCAATATCCGAAATATAATTATAACTACCATAAATTGAACTCAAATTAATTACTCCTTTTTTCCCTGCAATCTTAATTTTTAATTTAATGCTCGGTTCATTATCAACCAAATGATCGTGATCCATTAATGATTCGTTGCATACCGGGCATTTTAACTTTAATGACATAAAATCGTACATTGCTTTTCTCTTTAAGTTTTACAATATTACTAAATAATTGCTGATACAATATTAATAAAAAATTGTTTTCTTTTTTATTAAATAACAAATTACAAGCACCAAAATACAAAATTTGTCTGACTTTATGGACAGTCGCTAATTAAACAACCCCCATGTCCATCATTGAATTTGCTACCTTAAGGAAGCCAGCAATATTAGCTCCTTTTACATAATCAATATACCCATCTTCTTGTTTTCCATATTTAACACATGACTCATGAATACTATTCATTATATGATGAAGCCTATCATCCACTTCAGAAGCAGGCCAATTCAGTTTCATCGAATTTT
>JAUXFX010000004.1 GCA_030622635.1 Bacteroidota bacterium | reverse complement strand
AAATATAAAAATACATTTCCGAAAAAAGCAGATTAGAAAGCGAATTTTTATTTTGATGACTTGGATAAACAAATCATTCTATAGGGTTAGGGTTAAGAGGCCTGTTTGGTTTAAAGGTAAGGGTAAAGATTTTTTTACACCTAAGCTTTTTCCTTTACCCAAACCGGTTTCCTAACCTTTAGCATTACCGTTATTTATACATATAAAACAATCATTTTGATTCTGAAGTTAACGCCATTGCAAGTACTCGTGAGTAAACGGTTTACCCTAATTGCCTAATTCATAATAAAAGGGTAAGATATTCCATTAATAATTGCGATAGCATTCGGATCGCAAGTTCCATCTCCATAATCAACTGTAATTGTAGGCAAATTAGTAATTTCAATATCAATAATACCACTTCTAATCCAAGGACAACCTACTAAAACATTTAGGGGGGTTATAATATTAATTGTAAATGCTTCATTATTTGAATTTGTGCCATTTGAAGAGCCGGTTATTAAATATTCATCGTCGTAAATCCAGAGTAAAGTTGGTTCTCCTGCAATCCACTCTCGAATTCTATCAGAGTTCCATGCAATTATACCACCATCGGGCTTTGTTATTTTTGCATCTGAAACTGTAACTGAATAATAAAGATTACCGGCTTGATTTTCGCCATTATTAACTACTGTTTTCATACCTTCAACTTTATAGTCGTTTACATAGTAATTATCAAATGTAACTATATAAGTTGAACCGAAATTTCTATACCTGTCGGAAATTTCTACTAAAATCTTTCCTCGCCTGTTTTTGTAATCATAACAAAGACAATTAGTATCGCCAAAATCAATTGTAATATATTTTGGCCAGGTAGCTGTATCAAATGGAAATATTGTAATTGTAACACAACCTCCTGTATCTACTGATTTTTCCGATAAATTATTATTAAACAATTCTGTATCGGTTTTCGCCAGGGCATTGTCAACTTGTTTAAAAACATCATCGAAAATATTGTTTGCTAAAGAATTTTCCTGAGCTGATAAGATTGAATAATCAGGCTCATCCTTATCTTTTTTACAAGATGTAATAAGATAAGCAGTTATCACAATGGATATTAAAATAATAATTAAATTTTTTGTTTTCATGATTTCTAAAATTTTATTAAGTATTTGTTTTTATAGAAACGTAATCTTTCGAATTTTATTTTTTAAATTCATATATTAAAAAGTTACCAGTTACCCATACGGGACCATGCGGGCTATTGAAACGAAGTGAATCCGTCCATACGGATTTGCTTCGCTTCATACGACTAAAAAAACCGTATGGATGGACTTCGTGACGCTGGTTTCTTGTTTCTGGTAAAAAAAATATCACATACAATTTAGCTTATTACAGTAATATTTTCATCATGTAGAAGTGGTTTCCTTTTGTATTTAAGCATAATTTGTGCAATGGTAATTACATCTTTCTGACAATATTTTACAATACGTTGCAGGTCTTTTTCATCCCAATAAACCCGTGCAACATCACTGCCCTTTATATCATCTTTTGGGGTTGGAATTTTAAAAATGGTAGCCAGAAGCTCTAAAGATGTATAGTTTTTATAATCACCGAATTTCCATAATTCCATTGTGTCAAGGTGAGGTATTTCCCAGGGTTTCTTGCCCGACATATTCAGTAAATCGGGTAGTTTGATGTCATTTATTAACATTCTTCTTGAAAGATACGGGAAATCAAACTCTTTGCCATTATGAGCACATAATAAATACTTTCTGATATTATAGTGAGTGTTTAAAAGTTCCGCAAATTCATTTAATAAAAATTTTTCATCATCACCGAAAAATGATTTTATACGAAATCCTTCATTTCTAAAAAAACCGGCTGAGATACAAATAATTTTACCGAATTCGGAATAAATACCTGCACGACTGTAAAGAATATCAGGAGTGTCATTTTCGTCCCTTTTTAAAAATTCAGCTTTTTTATCCCATAACATTTTAAAATTATCAGGCATTTCGCTATAATCCGGGTATTCGGGAACAGTTTCAATATCAATGAAAAGAATGTTTTCAATATTTATCTGGTTTAACATAATGATTGGTTTTTAAATTTATTTCAGTAAAAATACAAGATTTATAAATAAAAACAATAAATTTATAGGCAATTATAATAAATGATTATAAAGATATGTCATTAACTTTGAACTTTGAACAAAAACTTGGCGTGGCGAAGCTACAAACAAATTAGCTTAAGTGATAATCAAAAAACCAATACTATGAATTTAAAACATTGCATATACCTGATAATAAGTTCATTAATCATAATAATTACTTCATGTAAAAAAGAAGTTAATTCCGACCCTCAGATTGTTATTATTTCTCCAACGGAAAATCAACAATTTAATGTTTTGGATACTATACAGGTTAAGTGTATTGTTTGTGATGATAATGGAATAGAAAATATTAAAACGGTTCTTGTTAATGAAAGTCTGATACCTGTGTTAAACCCGGTTAATTATTATCCGCAAACCGAAAACAAAAATATTGATTTGGAAATTCTTTATCCTGTTGATGATATTCATCTTGAAAGTGGTAAGTACTATATTTTAGTAAGGGCTTTTGATGGAACAAATTTTAAGAACAAATATGTAAGTATATACCTTGATGAAGTGCCAAAAGAACTTAAAAAATTAATTGTTTTGACAAAACCTGATAATTTTACTACGAATGTATTTTCTGTTAACCCTGTTTTTGAGATTGAAGAAATGTTTGTAATTGATGGGAATTATATATTTTCGGATATAAGCTCAAAATACCGGCAAATATATTTTACAGGAGATATTCCCTGTAAATTATTTGTTTTTGATTTAGAGGAAAATGAATTGGATTGGTCTGTTGATGCATCTATGCCTTATCCTGTTTTTTCAAATGTGTATTATAATGATGCAACGGTTTATACTTCCTCGGAAAATGGAAATATCACAGGGTACAATAATGTGGGCATAGTAAATTTATCAACTGATTTTAATACCGATAGTTTACCAACTAAACTTTTAATACATGGAGAATTTATTTTATCGGATTTAAAATTACGAACAGGGCCACAAAGATTAATTGCTACTTATTATCTTGTAAGTGGGGTAAAAAAGCAGCAAATTATTACAAATTTTAAAGTAATTGATTTTTATTTGGTTGATGAGGATAATATAATTGTTTTTGCAGTGCAGAATAATACCGGAAAAATTTTTATTTACAATATAACTGAAAATTATATTTCTGAGCCTGTTTATATATTTAATAGTGAAATAATATCAACAGCTATAATTAATAAAAGTAATTTTTTGGTAGGGACAAATAATACTATTTGGTTATTTAATCCAAGTAATTCCTCGACAACATCTGTTGTTGATGGCATCACCGCATCCCAGCTTGAATATGATGAACTGAATGAAGTAATTTTTGCTACAGAGTTGAATAATATTAATTTTTTTCAATATCCTTCAGGTAATCTGATAAAATGCGTTAACACCCAGGATACGATTTTAAATATTCATTTGTTATATAATAAATAAAATCAGACGCAGATTTTCGCAGATTAATTATGATTTATTTTTATCAGCGTTTTTCAGCGTTAATCAGCGTCAAAGAAATAAAAATCAGACGCAGATATTCGGAGGTTTATTATGATTAATTTTATCAGCGTTTATCAGCGTCTAAAAAAAATAAAGATAAGACGCAGATATTCGCAGATTTATTATGATTTTTTATCAGCGTTTTTCAGCGTAAATCAGCGTCAAAATATTATAAAACAGTTTTTATTAAAATATGCCCCTAAAACTAATTCAAACCGGTGATGGTTCGCATACTTTGTTTGTTTATGAACTGAATGAGCATTATCATTCAACTTTCGGGGCAGTTAATGAATCCAGACATATTTTTATTAATGCCGGCTTTAATTATTTCAAGAATATTACAGAACAAATTAATATTCTTGAGCTTGGCTTCGGAACCGGATTAAATGCTTTTCTTACTTTATTTGAGGCAAGAAAAAACAAACAAAAAGTCAATTATACTGCAATTGAACCTTATCCTCTTGATAAAGATATATTTCCAAAACTAAATTATTTTGATTTTATAAAAGATAAAAATGCTGAAAAAATATTTTTAAGATTACACCAAAACAACTGGAACAAACATGCTGAGATATCAAAAGATTTTTTTCTGTTAAAAATCAATTCAAAAATTGAAGATGTTATTTTGGAGTCTGATAAATATCACCTGGTTTATTTTGATGCCTTTGCACCTGAAGTACAACCCGAATTGTGGACAGAACAAATATTTCAAAAGGTTTATAATTCAATGAGAAACAATGGGGTGCTTGTAACTTATTCGGCAAAGGGAATGGTTAAAAGAAATATGATATCTGCAGGTTTAGAAGTTGAGAAATTACCAGGTCCCAAAGGTAAAAGGGAATTTATAAGGGCGGTTAAAAAATAAATTATTTTTTAATTCATCCAATCCAAATAGTTTTAATATTTAGGAATTCTTTTATTCCATAGGAAGATAACTCCCTTCCATAGCCTGATTCTTTAATTATCTTTCCCATCTCGCTTGTGATCAATTTTGCATAATATTCGCTTTCGTCCTTGAGAATTTTTGCAACATTCTTGATCAAGTATGACCTTTCGGAAAATGATGTGTTTTTCCATTTTTGCCATTCAGTATCAACTTCTTGAAGGATATTTTTTACTTCATTTAATGAATGTTCGGGATATTCTTTAACAAGTTTGTTTGTTTAAATAAATAAGTTATTTTTGCATTAATTATAATTTAAAATAATCAAAATGAAGAAAATAAAAATTTTAACCGTTTGTATTTTAATGAGTTATATTGGGTTTTCTCAAATCTCACCAGATAAATATTATGTTCAGTTTACTGATAAGAATAATTCACCTTATTCAATTGATAATCCGTCAGAGTTTCTTTCTCAAAAAGCAATTGACAGAAGAACTAACCAGGGGATAAGTATAATTGAAAATGATTTGCCTGTAAATCCTTCTTATATTGAAGCTGTTGCGGAAATCGGAGTTACTGTTTTGAACAGGAATAAATGGTTTAACGGAATAACAATTTATACAACCGACCCGAATGCCCTGGCACAGATAAATGCACTTCCTTTTGTTCAAACTGTTCTGAAAAATAAAAATAAATCAGATGGTTTTGAAAATGATATTATTGAAAAGCCGTTTTTTGCTAATGAATCAATATTTCCTGCAAAACCTTCAGGCAGTTCACAATATAAAGGAAGCGATTATTTTGATTATGGTGCTTCTTATAATCAGATTCACATGATAATGGGAGATGTTTTACATGAAATGGGTTATCGAGGAGAGGGAAAAACAATTGCAGTACTTGATGCCGGCTTTCTGAGCGTCAATACTTTACCGGCTTTTGACAGCTTATGGAATAATAACCAAATTTTAGGCACACATGATTTTGTTGACGGCGGTTCTGTTACTTTTAATAAACATACCCATGGAACCTGTGTGCTTTCAATTATGGGAGCTAATATGCCCGGTGAAATTATTGGTACTGCACCAAAAGCTTCTTATTGGCTGTTACGTTCAGAAGATGGTGGCTCTGAAACTTTAATTGAAGAATATAACTGGGTTTCTGCTGCTGAATTTGCCGACAGTGCCGGTGCTGATATAATAAATTCTTCACTTGGTTATACCGAATTTGATAATCCTGATCATAACCATACATATCAGGATATGGATGGAAATACCACTCCTGTTACACGAGGCGCTGACTTTGCTGCAAGTAAAGGAATTATTGTTGTTAATAGTGCAGGTAACTCAGGAACTAGTTCCTGGTATTATATTGGAGCTCCTGCTGATGGCGACAGTGTATTTGCAATAGGTGCTGTAAATGGCGCCGGAATTTATACAAGTTTTAGTTCACACGGACCAACTTATGATGGCAGAATAAAACCTAATGTTGCTGCACAAGGTGAAGGTACTACTTTTGCAAGCCCTTATGGCGGTATAGCTCAAGGAAACGGAACTTCTTTTTCATCTCCTATAATTGCCGGTATGACTGCTTGTCTGTGGCAGGCAAATCCTTCTATGAAAAATATGGAAATAACTAATGCAATCCAGGAAAGTGGAAGTCAGGCTTCAAATCCTGATGAATTTTTAGGTTATGGAATCCCTGATTATGTTGAAGCAAATGATATTTTGGCTTCTGTTATTGAAGACCTGGTTTCTATTCAAAATAATATTATAAATATCTATCCTCTTCCTTTTAAAAATTTCGTTAATATTTCTTATAATAATAAAGCTGATAATTCTTCTGTTTTGATTGAAATCTATGATATTACAGGTAAAAAAATACTTTCAGTTACCGAAAAGTTAAATACTTCAGGATTAAATAAATTAACTGTTAATAATTTATCTGAAATACCTTCCGGAATTTATTTAATGAAGATTATTTCAAATAATGATGTTTCAGTAAGCAGATTGATTAAGGATTAATAAATGGTTGAATGGTTTCATTGCTTCATTGTTAAATGTTTAAATGATTGAATTTATGTATTAGCCTGATTAATTCATGAATTTTCTTAATTATCTAAATATTAGCCGCTAATGCGCGAATTACAAAAAATACCAAATATTATAATTCGTTTATAATTAGCGAATTCGCGGCTTTTTATAAATAATAAAGGTTAGATAATTGTTTTAGAAATGGAATGTTTTTTGCGAACAATGATTATACATAATTCTCAAATCTCAAATCTCAAATCTTAATTCTTAATTCTTATTATTCCAGTTTCCCCAATTCCCATCAATTTCCAATTTCTAATTATTTCCATTGTATTTCCAATTATTTTTATCAGGATTTTATTATTGGAATACAAAGTGGATTTCTAAGTTGATATAAAATATTAATCATAGAGTAGGGGTATTGAACAATTAATTTCATAAGCTTTTAGGAAAAAAACAAAGTGTAAAACAAGTAACCAGCAATGGTTAAATTGTTAAATGGTTAGATAATTACAAACCTACCGGTTTTAAGGATAAGTATTTACATTACTAACCTAATAATAACTTTTGTAATCATTTAATTGTAAGCCATTGTAATTTAATGATTTAAAACAGAGGTTACATTTGTTAATATATAGTTTACAAAATTAATTTATCGTATTAAATTATAAAAGTAATGAAATTGTTAAAAAGTTACTAAAATTAGTAGCATTTACATTTTAATGTAAAGTATATCAGTTAATTAAAATATTTATCTAAAGCATAAGATTAATGTATTATTATTAAAGGAGAAATATTTAATTTATTTATAAAAGTATGATATTAAATAAAAGATAAACAGCAAATTAGATATTAAAAACATGTACTAAAAATTACAGTATTTTAGATATATTTAAAGGTTTACAAATGTGAATTATTAAAAATTACATTTGTTATTGATATATTATTTACATTTGTAAAATAAATATTAATATTGTAAACAATGTTAAATAGAATAGCTTTAATTTTAAAACATAAAAATTTAACATCGGCAAAATTTGCTGATGAAATAGGAGTTCAGCGTTCAAGTATTTCTCATGTGCTTTCAGGAAGAAATAAGCCGGGTCTTGAATTTATACAGAAAATATTAAAAACATACCCTGAAATCAATTCGGACTGGATTTTATTTGGCAAGGGAATAATGATGAGTGATCAGGAAAATGTGGCTGAAGTTACAAGAGGTAGAGTTGAAAATGATTTATTCACATCAAAATTATCGGAAGAAGAAAAAAAGGATGAAGTATCCGGTATAGAAAAAATAAAAAATCTTGATTCTACAACATCAACTGTACCAAATAAACAAAAAATTAGTTCAAAAACAACAGATAAGAAAGAGATTGAGAAAATTATTGTGTTTTATACCGATGATTCATTTAAGCAATATATCCCTGAATAGTGGGAGTGGGAGTAGCAGTAGAGAGTAGGGAGTAGAGAGTAGGGAGTAGAGAGTAGGGAGTAGGGAGTAAGGAGTAAAGCGTAATTCGTAACTCGTAACTCGTAATCCGTAATAATCGTCACCCTGAGCCTTTCGACAAGCTCAAGATAAACTCCGTCGAAGGGCGTAATCTTAATCAGAATCTTTCAAATTCCGAAAAGAAGAAATTACTTTCAATTATTGCATTTTCATCAGAATCAGAACCGTGAACAGCATTTTTTTGTATTGAGGTTGCATATAAGTTTCTTATAGTACCTTCAGCTGCTTCTTCAGGATTAGTCGCTCCTATAAGCTCTCTGTATGCCTCAATGGCATTTTCTTTTTCAAGTATTGCTGCAACAATAGGTCCTGAGGACATAAAGAAACAAAGGTCATCATAAAATGATTTTCCTTTATGAACAGCGTAAAATTCCTGTGCCTGTTCAAGTGATAACTTTAAAAATTTCATGGCAACAATTCTGAATCCACCTTCATGAATTTTGTTCATTATAGGTCCGACAAATCCGTTTTTTACTGCCATGGGCTTAATCATTGTAAATGTTCTGTTTCCTACCATTTTCTTAATATAAGTTTAATTAAAATTTGCCCAAAAATAATACTTTATTTATTTCGTTTGAATATTTTATAAATTTTATTAATACTTTTGCTAAAAAAACAAAGTTTTACAGGATATATAGTATAATAACATGATAACGCAATTTATTTAAAAAATAAAAAAATCAATTGACAACTATTAAATTTTCAAAAGTTAAGGAACTTCTTAACAAACCGTCAAACATAATAATTACTTCTCATCTCAATCCTGATGGGGATGCAATTGGTTCTTCACTGGCAATGTATAATTTTTTATTACAAAAGAACCATAATGTTAGCGTGATAGTTCCTAGTGAATATCCTGCATTTTTAGCATGGATGCCCAATTGTGATAAAATCTTAATTTATAAACATCAACAGGAAAAAGCGTTGGAATTATTGAATAATGCTGATATAATTTTTTGTCTCGATTTTAACTCATTTCAACGGGCGGAGAAATTTTCGGAGCCATTAAAAAATTCCGGTGCAATAAAGATTTTAATTGACCACCATCCACAACCAGAAGATAATTTTGATTATATTATTTCATCAGTTAAAACTTCATCTGCTTCAGAACTTGTTTATGATTTTATTGTTGATTTAGGAGAAAAACATCTGATAAATAAATCAATTGCCGAATGTATTTATGTTGGAATTGTTACTGATACCGGCTCATTCAGTTATTTATGCAACTATGAAAAAACATATCTGATTATTGCCGAATTAATAAAATTGGGTGTTGATGGTGAATATATTCACAGATTGGTTTATGATACTTTTTCCGAGAACCGCTTAAGATTACTTGGATACTGTTTAAGCGAAAAATTAAAAGTACTTAATGAATACCACACAGCATATATTTATTTGTCGGCTGAAGATTTAAAAAAATTCAATTATAAGGTTGGTGATACTGAAGATGTTGTAAATTACTCACTTTCTATTAAAAACATCAATTTTGCAGTTTTATTTATTGAAAAACAAAAATTAATAAGATTATCTTTTCGGTCAAAAGGAGAATTTTTAGTTAATGAATTTGCCAAAAAACACTTTGAAGGTGGTGGACATAAAAATGCTGCCGGAGGTAGTTCATATCTATCGCTGGAGCAGACAGTTAAAAAGTTTGAGGAATTGCTTCCGCAATACAGGAAGCAGTTGAATTATTAAAATAATATTTAAAAAGGCTAAGGTTGAAGTTTAGGAAATAAAAAAAATATTGTTAAAAAAAGCAGATAAAGTAAATTTATTTTAATTTTGCACCTTGTTTACGGATAAACGGGTGATAATAATAAAATTCCGTCATCAGAGATATATGATTATTTTACAAATGTTTATAATCGTTCTTTTTCAATTAGTTGGGGGATAATTTATAATTTAAAAAAACAAAATAATAAATAAATAAATAAATATTATATAATTAACTTAAAACAATTTAATAAAATGAAAAAAAGTATTAAAAGTTATTTGTCAGTTTTAGTGGCATCAGTTTTAATTTTCAGTGCATGTGATTCAAAATATCCGGGTTTTAAAAAAACCGATACGGGTTTGTATTATAAAATTCATGTTTCGAACGATACACTAAAGCCTATTCTAACCGATATTGTTAATATTGATATGGAATACGGAACAAAAGATTCAACAATATTCAGCAGTTATAAATCAAAACGCCCTGTTAAGATACCTATTATTGAACCTCAGTTTAAAGGTGATTTTTATGAGGCTCTGACTTATTTGTCGGTTGGCGATAGTGCAACTTTTATTATTAGTGCCGATTCGTTTTTTCATATAACTGCCAGATCACCTAAGCTACCTCCATTTATTGACAGTAATAGTGTTTTGTATTTTAATGTAAAACTTAATGATATTCAAACAGAAGAAGAAGTTAGAAAAGAAGAGCAGGAAAGAAATGCAATATTAAAAATTGAAGAAGGAGAAAGATTGAAATTATACCTTAGTGATAATAAAATTACAACTAAGCCCACTGAATCAGGATTATACTATATTGAAACAAAAAGAGGCAGAGGTTCAAGAATTGATACCAGCGATTGGGTTAAAATTCATTTTACAATTAATACAATAAATGGTAATAAAATATTTTCAACAAGAGATAGAGGCGAACCTATTGAAATTGAATATGGTAAAAAGTTTGACACAGATGGACTTGAAGAAGCTTTAGGAAAAATGAAAAAAGGTGGAAAAGCAAACTTAATAGTTCCTTCAAGTATTGCTTTTGGAGAAATGGGCAGGGGAGAAGTTATACCTCCGTTTTCTACACTTTTATATGATGTTGAAATTATTGATGTTCGCTCAAAAGCCGAATATGAAAAGGAAAAAGCAAAGGAAAGAGAAAAACAAAAAGCTGAAAAGCAAAAATTGATGAAGAGCGAGAAAACAAAAATAACTAAATATATTAAAGACAATGATATTACATCAAAACCTACTAAAGACGGCTTGTATTACATTGAAACCTTAAAAGGTACCGGCGAAAAAGCAGAAAGCGGAAAAAAAGTTAAGGTACATTATACACTTTATTTAACAGATGGTACAAAGCTTCAATCATCACTTGACAGTGGACAACCGTTTGAATTCACATTAGGTAAAGGCCAGGTTATTAGAGGATGGGATGAAGGTGTTGCTATGATGAATGAAGGAGGCAAAGCCAAGTTTATTATTCCATCAATAATCGGATATGGAGAAAGAGGAAAAGGAAGTGATATTCCACCGTTTACTCCTTTGGTTTTTGAAGTGGAGTTGTTGGAAGTGAATTAGGCTCTTAAAAAGTTTACATTACAAAATCAATTAAATCCAATAATTCTTTTGGTTTAAAGGGTTTGGCAAGGTATTCGTCCATTCCTGCAGCCAAACACATTTTTCTGTCTTTTTCCATAACATAAGCTGTGATGGCAATTATTTTAATTCTATCATTAACATTATTTTTTTCTTCAATAGCACGGATTTCCTTTGTTGCTTCAATACCATCCATAACGGGCATTTGGATATCCATCAATATCAGGTCGTAATAATTATTTTTATATTTTTCAAGTGCAATTTTCCCATTTTTAGCTATATCAATATTATATCCTTCTTTTCTTAGTGTTGCCGATGCAAATTTTTGATTAAGTAAATTATCTTCAACTAAAAGGATGCTTAATTGTTCTTTTTGTTCTTTAATTAATTTTATTTCAGAAGGTGTATCAATTGTAGAATCTACTTCAAGATGAGCTGTGAACCAGAATGTGGAGCCTTTTCCTACAACGCTGTCAACACCAATATTACCGTTCATAAGTGATGATAAATGTTTCGAAATTGCAAGACCCAAACCTGTACCACCATATTTACGAGTTGTTGAAGAATCAATTTGAGAAAATGCTTTAAATAACTTTTCTTCATCTTCAGGAGATATTCCGATACCCGTATCAATTATACTGAATTTTAATTCGACACTATTATTTTTAATGTTTAATAATTCTATCTCAATCGTTACACTTCCTTCTTTGGTATATTTAATAGCATTATTTGCAAGGTTGATTATTATTTGTTTTAATCTTATCGGGTCGCCAATTAATAGATCTGGTATTTCCGGTTGAATTTTTGAAAACAGTTCAATTCCTTTGCCTTTTGCCTTGTCTTTTAGCAGGTTTATTACATGGTTTAATTCATTCTCTAAACTGAAATTATTATGTTCAAGCTCTAACTGTCCGGATTCTATTTTTGCCAAGTCAAGTATATCATCAATAATTGTTAAAAGGTTATTGCCTGATAAATTGATAATATCAAGGTATTCACGTTGTTCGTCAGTCAATTCGGTTTGCTTCAGAACATTATACATTCCAATGATTCCGTTCATTGGGGTGCGAATTTCATGACTGATGTTTGCCAGAAACATAGATTTTAAACGGTTTGAAATATCAGCCTTTTCTCTAATATTTGAAAGATCGGTTTCCAATTGTTGAATTTTTTGGTTTAAATCGGAAATTTCCTTCAAAAATTCTTCTTTTGATTTATCTGTACTCATTTTTTAAATTTTATTATTTGTTTTTTTTGAATATTTTCAGTTGGTTGTATATTATGTTAATAAGTTTATTTTTATTTACCGGTTTGGATATGTAGCTATCAAAACCGGCTTCTAATAATCGCTCTCTGTCGCCTGCCATAGCATAAGCTGTTTGGGCAACAAATGGGATTTTATTGTATTCCGGCCATCTTTTTTTGATTTCGTTCATTAGTTTAATACCATCCCATGGAGCCGGCAAATTTATATCAAACAGCATAATTTCAAAAATCTTTCCTTTTTTATAATTTTTTTCAATAATTTTTATTGTTTCTCCTCCATCAACTGCCGAAATATTGTTTCCGATTTTATCAAGCATTTTTTCAATTACCATTCTGTTCATCTTATCATCTTCAACAATAAAAATATCAATTTTATCTTTATCAGTTTTATCTTTCAAAGTTACAATTTCTTTTTTATCCTGAGGTATAGAATCAATTGATTCTTCAGTTTCGGCGTTAATAAAGAGTGTAACGGTTGTACCAACGGTTTTTTTAGATTCAACTTTAACTTTACCTCCCATAAGTTCTATTATTCTTTTTGCCAGAGGTAAACCTAAACCTGCTCCCTGGAATTCACGTGAATATCCCAGGCTTTCCTGACTGAATGTTTCAAAAATATGTTTCAGATATGATTCATCAATTCCAATTCCTGTATCTTTAATAATTATTAGGATTTGCTTTTCTTCCGGGTCATAATCTGTAATAACATTGATGAATCCTTTTTCAGTGTATTTTATGGCATTATCAATTACATCGCTTATAATTTTGGTTAAATTGGCTTCGTCGGCAATTGCATTAGGAATTTCATTATATTTAACATTTAACTTTAGTCCTTTTTCATTTGCCTTAAAGCTATAAAGTTCGGAAATATTTTTTACTATTTCATTTGTTTGGCATGGAGCTAATTTTATTTCCATATCATTTGCTTCAATTCTACTGATGTCAAGAATATTATTCAATAAATGAAGCAAGCGGTCACCACTTTGTTGGATACCTTCTGCATATTCATAAAGTTCTGGGTCTTCACGTATAGACAGTTCGGAAGCCAGCAGACTTGAAAATCCAATAATTCCGTTTAACGGGGTTCTGATTTCATGGCTCATATTTGCAAGGAAAGCATTTTTGAGATAGTTGGCATCTTCTGCATTTTTTAATGCTTTTTTTAGATCAACATCAAATTGTCTGCGTTCTGAAATTTCTTCCCGCAATGCTTTGGTTCGTTCATTGACTCTTGTTTCAAGCTTATCGTTGAAATTTATTAGCTTCTGATTGATTTTTTCTATATGTTCGTTTTTTTCCTTTAATAATTTGTTTGTGCGAATTTTTATACGATACCTGCTGTAAATATATAGTATAAGTAATAGTATAATTAATAAGATTGCGATTATCAAGATGTTAATGTTACGGCTTCTTGTAATTTTCAGAGCCTGAATTTCGTTATTTTTCTGAAGTATCTCGTTTTCTTTATCTTTTTTCTGAATTTCATAACCAAGTTGCAATTCAGCAATTTTTTTGCCGGTTTCGTCTGTGTAAATTGAATCTTTGATTGATGAATATAATCTGAAGTATTCAAGTGATTTTTTATAATCTTTTATCTCAAGATAGAGTTCTGATAATGTATGGTAACAGTTCTGCAAAAGTTCGTTTGAACCGATTTCACTGGCAATATTTAATGACTCTTTAAAATATTGTAAAGCATCATTATATTTACCTTGTTCTAAATAAATTCCGCCTATGTTTCTTGATGTATTTGCAATGTCCCATTGATCGCCTAATTCACGATTAATTTTCTGCGACTTTTGGTAGTTCTCCATTGCATTTTCATAATCACCCTGCACAAAAAATATGTAACCGATATTATTTAAAATTGAAGCAATACCACGTTTATTACCAGCTTCTTGGTATATGATTAAAGATGATTGGTAATATAAGATTGCATTTTCAAATTCTTGGTTTTCAGTATATATTATACCAATATTATTAAGAAACTGAGCTACTCCTTCGCTGTCGCCTAAATCCTGGGCAATTTGAAGGGCTTTTTTGAAATATTCAAGTGCATTATAAAAATCACTCAAAAAGTAATAACCTGAACCAATTTTATTTAAAGCAATAACTTGTTTAATTTTATTATCATAATAAAGTGCCAAAGATAAAGCTGAATCACCATATTCAATACTTTTTTGTGGTGATATGCTCAGATAAGCAGACGAGAGGTCAATCAGAATATTTATTTGGTTAGTATCCGAACTTAGTTTCAAAAGATTTTTAAGGCTGTCAATTTTTGAGATATGAGTATTCTGAAATTCACCCGTAGCACTTAAACAGCTTAACAGAATTGAAAAAAACAATAAATAAAATCTTTTCATGGTGAGTGTATTTATTAAATTTTTTGTAACCGTTCACAGTTTGAAATCCACCCACCCGTATGGGCGGACAAGTTTAGAAATTAGAAATTAGAAATTTATATTATTATATTTTTGTGCTGTTGATAAACGCATTCAACTTTGGACCAAGTTTTTCAATTATTATTTTGAACCTTTTTGTTCCACTTGTTAAAATCGTACCAAACCAAATAAGACAATTCTTCCGATAATTCGTAAACTCTTTTCATTTTTTTCTAATTTCTAATTTCCAATTTCAGCTTTTTATGAACGCTTACGATTTTTTATTTTTTGGTATTTAATGCAAACTTTAACCATTTTTATCAAATTATTTTCAGTTGATTATATATCATATTAATTAACTCTTTTTTATTAACAGGTTTAGCAATATAATTATCAAAACCGGCTTCTAATAATCGTTCTCTGTCGCCTGCCATAGCATAAGCTGTCTGAGCAATAAATGGAACTTTATTATATTTGGGCCATCTTTTCTTTATTTCATTCATTAATTTAATGCCATCCCATGGAGCCGGCAAATTAATATCAAACAGCATAATTTCAAATATCCTTCCTTTTTTATAGTTTTCACCGATAATTTTAATTGTTTCATTTCCATCAACTGCCGAAGTATTGTTGGCGGTTTTTTCCAGCATTTTTTCAAGGACAATTCTGTTCATCCTGTCATCTTCAACAATAAAAACATTAATCTTATCTTTTTCAGGTTTATCTTCTAAGGTTACGATTTCTTTTACTGCTTTAGATGCAACATCAAGTGATGTATCAGTTTCAGCAATATTTAGAAAAATAGTAACGGATGTACCTATGGTTTTTTTTGATTCAACTTTAACTTTGCCATTCATAAGTTCTAATAGTTTTTTTGCAATAGGCAAACCTAATCCTGCTCCCTGTAATTCACGTGAAAATCCCAGACTTTCCTGCCTGAATGGCTCAAAAATGTGTTTGAGAAATGCTTCATCAATTCCAATACCTGTATCTTTGACAGTGATAAGAACCTGATTTTCTTCAGGCTTATAATCCGTAATAACATTAATAAATCCTTTTTCTGTATATTTTATTGCATTATCAATTACATCGCTAATTATTTTTGTCAAACAAGCTCCATCGGCAATTGATTTTGGAATTTTTTTGTATTTTATATTAAATTTCAGTCCTTTTTCATTTGCCTTGAAACTATAAAGTTTTGAAATATTCTTAATTATTTCATTTATATCACATGGAGCTTTTATTATCTCCATATCATTGGCTTCAATTCTGCTGATGTCAATAATGTTGTTCAATAAATGAAGCAATCGGCTACCACTTTGTTCAATACCATCTGCATATTCGTAAAGTTCTTGATTCTCAAGTAATGAAAGTTCGGTAGTTAACAGGTTTGAAAACCCTATTATCCCGTTTAACGGTGTTCTTATCTCTTGACTCATATTTGCAAGGAAGGTGTTTTTGATGTATATAGCATCTTCAGCAATTTTTAATGCTTTTTTTCTTTTAACATCAATTTTTTTAAGTTCGGCAATTTCATTCTGTGATTCTATATTACTTTCTTTTGTTTTTTCTTCAAGATTAGCATTAAGATATTTTACCTCTTTGTTTAGTTCTTCAATTTGTGTGTTTTTTTCTGTTAATAATTTATTTGATTTGGTTTTTATACGATAACGACTGTAAATAATTATAAAAAGTATCAGTATTAATACTGAAATAGTAATTGATATAATAATAATATTACGGGTTTCTGATACTTCCAAAGCCTGAATTTTATTATCTTTCTGAAGTATTTTATTTTCTTTATCAATTTTTTGAATATTATTTTTAAAGTCAAATCCAATAACTTGCCTTTGGCTTCCTGCCCTGTAAAGAGAATCATTTATTGACCAATAGAGATTAGAGTATTCAAGTGATTTTTCATAGTTATTAATATTCTTATACAGTTTTGATAAAGTATAATAAAGGTCAAGTGTAAGTCCAGGTGAATTAATTTGCCTGGCATTTGTCATTGATCTTTCAAAATATGTAATAGCATCATTGTATTTTTTTTCGTGAATATAAATTTCACCAATATTTTTTAATGAGTTTGCTATGATACTTTTATTTCCTGATTCGCTGCTGATTTTCAGTGATTTTTGGTAGTTATCTATAGCTTTATCATAATCTCTCTTTAAAAAGTATTCGTTGCCAATATTGTTTAGAACTTTAGCAGTCTCATATTGATCATTTAATTCCTTGAAAATAATTAAAGAAGACTGGAAGTATAAAGTTGCATTTTCAAATTCTTTCATTTTGGTATATACTACACCTATTTTATTAGAGATTTGTGCTGCTTTTTTACTATTGTTAGAATTCTGAGTAACTTGTAAGGCTTTTTTCAGATATTTAAGTGCCTTATCATAATTATTCATGTAATAATATGCATTTCCTATGTTGCTCAATAAATCTGCAACTCGTTTTTTGTCTTTAAGTTCTTCTTCAATTTTTGAAATAAGTAAATTGGTTTCCAAAAATTCGTCGTATTTGCTTAAATAATTATAAAACATCTCATTAAGATTATCAGCTGCTCTTTCTATTTGTAATTTATAGTTCATTTCTTCGCATAAATTCAATAATCTTATATAATTATCTAATAGATTATAATTATCATCTAATAAATAATATGCTAATCCGATTATACCTAAGGCATTAATTTGTTCGTTGTTATTATTTAAAGCAATTGCTAATATTAAGGCTGAATCACCATATTCAATGCTTTTTTGTGTAGATATATTTAAGTATTCATAAGACAAATTATTAAGAACCTTAATTTTTTTTGTACCTGAACTTAGGTTTAAAATATTTTCAAGGCTATCAATTTTTGATTTGGGAGTATTTTCCGGAATATTACAGCTAACATTTGAAGCGGCAATTAAAATTGAAAAAATCAATAAAGCAAATCTTTTCATGGTAGGTGTATTTATTATTTTCTTGCTACAAAAATATCTTCGTCGGGATTTATTGCATACTTTATTATATTACTAATTCCCCAATTTTCTTTGTTTGGATTATGTGTTTCAACTTTAAAACCAACATCTTCCAATCTTCTTATATAATCCTGACCATAAATTCTAACGTGGTCAAACTGACCGAAATATTTTTCTCTTTCTTTTGTTGTTGTTATATTTTTATCTTCATAAGTTGTTTTAAGAATATTGGAAATTGGTACCTGAAGAATTGCCCAGCCATCTGGTTTCAAAACTCTATGTAATTCCGACATAGCCTTTTTATCATCAATAATATGTTCTAAAGTATGGTTACAAAAAATAACATCAAATTCATTGTCTTTAAAAGGCAGATCAGTTATATCCAAAATTGCCGTATTCTTTGAATAATAAAAGCCCTCATGATATTTTATTCCGGTTGTATAGTCAATATTTGGAAGCGAAGATATAAATTTCTTAAGACTTATTGAAGGGGAAATATGCAGCACTTTTAGTTTTTCGCTGAAAATATTTGTTTTTTCTTTCAGATATAAGAATATCAATCTGTCGCGGTCGGTTGATAAACATCTAGGACAAACACAATTTTGCCTGTATCCGCTTCCTATGATTTGCTTCTCTTCCAAAACCGGATGTTTAGAACCTCCGGGAAGCATTTTTCTAAAACTTTTTTTACAAAAAGGGCAATAATAATTTGTGCCTGAATAATAAAACCCCAGAATTTTTTGCCTGATTTCTTTGATTTTATATCCTAATGCAGAGGGAATGTATTTTTTTATTTTGGTTTTCATAAGTTATTGTAATTTTATCATCTTATTTGTTACCGATGCTTTTGTTGTTTTTAATGTATAATAAAAAATTCCGTAAGGTAAATCGGTTGCGTTAAAATTAAATATATGTTCTCCGGCCTTTTGATCCTGATTGACCAGTTCTTCAATTTTCTTTCCAATACTATTATAAATTGAAATATTAACAAAAGTATTTTCAGGTATGAAGTAAAATATTTTCGTTTTGTTTTTAACCGGATTTGGATAATTATTTAGATTAATTCCCTGTTCGTTAAAAAGATAAGCCGGAATATCCGATAAAGTCTGACACTCATAGGCGCCTATATCAAAATAGTTATCAAACGGGCGGGCGCGGTTTTCAATATCAAATGTAATACCATAAGCTGAAAGATCAAGACCTGAATTTACAGCAGGAGATGAAGGTTTTAGATCATAATTTCCGCTTGCCTCATCAACAAAATTCACTGAAGCTGAATTTGTTGTAAAATAATTATTAGATGAAATTAAGTTTATGGATGTATTAGCAAGGTTAATATATGCTTCCTCTCCAACTGTTTGAAATGCTCCTGGGTCAACAATTATGTTGTTATAAACAATATTTTCGTTTATAACTTCATTTGCTAATTTAATTCCGAAGGTTCTGGGGCTGATTATGGTGTTGTTAAAGAAATAATAATTTTCATTAGGATAAGTAAAAACATCGCCTACCCAAATACCATGTTTTTTGTACTCGGTAGGAGGGTCGTTCGGATGATATGTTTTACCGGGATTTACAATTAAATTGTTAAATATTTTTTGATTACCAAGTCCCATCAAATCAATACCATCGCCTTTTCCGTCAATTATTTTGTTATTATAGCAGTCGCAATTGCTTCCCCCTCCGATTAATATTCCGCTCATCTGGAAATTTTCTTCAGCATAGCTGTCATGCAAAATATAATTATTATAAATTTCACAATCGGAAACAGCCGAACTAACCTGAATGCCATCCCAACCAATATCTTCCAGAATATTATTATAAATTTTTACACCTATCAATACATGAGGTAAAACAGTTGTATCGCAATTATAAATATACTGACCCATATATTTTGAACTGCCGATATACATTCCTTCGTTACCGATATTATGCAAATAACAATCATGGATAACAGTATTATACATTGTAAAGCTGTCTCTGACTGCAATAAAGCTGCAATTTCCAAGATAATCGGGTTCTGTTTTTGCATATATTCCTGCTATTGGTGAGTTTGCTATTTCAGCCCGTTCAATTTCAATATTTGTGCTTAAATGGTCAATTGAAAGACCTGCACCATTTTCAACTTTAGTTATTTGAATTCCATATTGAAGAGCATCCAAACCTGAACCGGTTAATTTAATATATGAACATAAATCAAATTTAATCCCGTAAAAATGTTCTGTATTTATAATTACAGGACAGTCTTTGTTAATTATCGTTATGATACTATCTGCAGTTCCGTGAATATTTCTTAAAAGTAAAAAATCTTTATTGCCTGATAATAAGCATATCGTATCACCCGGATAAATATCATTTGTTCCGTCAATTATAGTAATATCATTAGCAAACTCATGATGGCAATGTAAGGTTTGGGAAAATAAATTATTTGAGAATATGTTTAGCAATAAAAAAACATTTAACAGAACAAGGATTTTAAATAGCGATTTTTTCATTATTATAAGATTTAGGTTGAGCATATTATTTCTGTTTTTACTGATTTATTAAGGGAAATGTTTCTTAAAAAATAAATTCATGTAAAAATATAAAAATATTATTATTAAAAAAAATATTATGTTTTATAAATAAGATTTCTTAAATAAACTTTGTTTAAGCTTTGTTTTTTTAATATAAACAATTATTTTTGCAGTCCGAAAAATTAAAGCTAAAGAAATGAAAAAAGACATTCATCCAAAAGATTACAGATTAGTTGTTTTTAAAGATATTTCAAACGAATATTCGTTTATTACCAAATCTACTGTAAAAACCAGAGAAACTATTGTTTGGGAAGACGGGATGGAATATCCGCTTGTAAAATTAGAAATTTCACATACATCTCATCCGTTTTACACCGGTAAAATGAAATTTGTTGATACTGCTGGGCGAGTTGATAAATTCAAAAGCAGGTATAAAAAACATCTTGAAAAGAAAAACGACTAATAAACTAAGAATTATATATTTGTAGCCCTTAATTTTGTTAAGGGCTTTTTTAGTGCTTTTTTTGGCATATATATTGCCACTTAACTTTAACAAAAACTAAAGCAAAATTTAATATCTTGATATGCTGATTATTAAAGCTGTATAATATTGATATATATTTTATTTGTGTAGCTTCATTAATTAAAACTGACAATCTGACTTAAAATAACGACTATGAACAATTACCCGGAAAATGATTTACTGAATTTATCTGAAATCATTGAATCAGAAACTGAATTTATACCATTGCTTTCTTCGGAAGATGAACAACTTATGAATGCTGAAGATGTTCCCGAATCTTTACCGATATTACCTTTACGAAATACCGTATTATTTCCTGGAGTTGTTATTCCGATTACTGTTGGAAGAGATAAATCAATAAAACTGATTAAGGAATCATATAGGGGAAACAAAATTATTGGAGTAGTTGCCCAGAAAGATGTTAAAGTTGAAAATCCTGAATTTTCTGACCTGAATAAGATAGGAACTGTGGCTAAAGTCCTGAAAATTCTGCAAATGCCTGATGGAAGCACAACTGCAATTATTCAAGGTAAAAAGAGATTTCAACTGATTGAACTTATTCAATCCGATCCATATTTTAAGGCAAAAGTCTCTCAATTTGAAATAGTACAGAATTTTGATGGTGATGAAAAATTTACTGCCTTAATGGCCTCACTTAAAGATGTTTCAATTCAAATAATCAAGAAATCACCAAACATACCTACTGAAGCAGGTTTTGCAATAAATAATATTGAAAGCCCTGTATTCCTTGTAAATTTTGTTTCATCAAGTTTAAATATTGATATTGTTGAAAAACAAAAATTACTTGAGATAAGCGATTTACATGAGCGGGCAAATAAAGTGCTTGCTGCCTTGATAAAAGATTTGCAGATGCTTGAGTTAAAAAATCAAATACAGGATAAAGTAAAAACCGATCTTGATAAGCAACAAAGAGATTTTTTACTCAATCAGCAGTTGAGAACCATACAGGAGGAATTAGGAGGTAGTTCTAATGAACAGGAAATAGGTGAATTAAAAAAGAAAGTGAAAAATAAAAAGTGGTCAAAAGAAGTTTCAAAAGTTTTTGATAGAGAATTAAAAAAGCTGCAGCGAATGCACCCTCAAGCAGGTGAGTATTCTGTTCAGTTGAATTACCTTGAAATAGTTGCTGAATTACCATGGAATGAATATACTGAAGATAAATTTGATTTGGACAGGGCACAAAAAATTCTTGATGAAGATCACTTTGGTCTTGAAAAAATTAAGGAAAGAATAATAGAACATTTGGCTGTGATCAAGCTAAAAGATGATTTGAAATCGCCAATTTTATGCCTTGTAGGACCTCCCGGAGTTGGTAAAACTTCTCTCGGAAAATCAATTGCACGTGCACTTGGCAGGAAATATATCAGAATGTCGTTAGGTGGTATAAGAGACGAAGCCGAATTGCGTGGACACAGAAAAACATACATAGGTGCTATGCCCGGAAGGATAATCCAGAATTTGCGAAAAGCCAAATCGTCAAATCCGGTATTTGTACTTGATGAAATTGATAAAGTTAGCGGAAGCAGTGTCAGTGGCGACCCTCAGGCAGCCCTTTTGGAAATACTTGACCCCGAACAAAATATTACTTTTTATGATAATTACCTTGAAATTGATTATGATTTATCAAGGGTAATGTTCATAGCTACTGCCAATACTCTTAGCACAATTCATCCTGCTTTACGCGACAGAATGGAAGTTATTGACATTAGCGGATATTTGATTGAAGAAAAAACAAAAATTGCAAAAAGACACCTTCTTCCAAAACAGTTAAAGGAGCATGGAGTGAAAAAAAGTCAATTAATTTTTAATGAAAAAATTATTGAAAAAATTATTGATGATTATACACGCGAGTCAGGTGTTCGTTCTTTAGAAAAAAGTATTGCCAAAATAATCAGAAATAAGGCGAAATTTATTGCAATGAATAAAAAATATAATAAAAAAATAAACGAAGAAGACCTGATAACTATTATGGGATCGCCGCATTTTCAGAGAGACAGAGACATAAATAATAATGTGGCCGGAGTTGTTACGGGATTGGCATGGACAGTAGTAGGAGGAGATATTTTATTTGTTGAAGTTAGCCTTAGCAAAGGCAAAGGAACACTTACTTTAACAGGTAATCTTGGTGATGTGATGAAAGAATCTGCAGCACTTGCTTATGAATATTTAAAAGCACATTCAAATATACTGAATATTGACCCTGAGGTTTTTCAAAAATGGAATGTTCATATTCACATACCCGAAGGAGCTACTCCAAAAGATGGACCTTCTGCCGGAATTACTATGTTTACAGCATTGGCTTCGGCATTTACACAACGTAAAGTCAGGGCAAAAATGGCTATGACAGGCGAAATTACTTTACGTGGTAAAGTTTTACCTGTTGGTGGAATTAAAGAAAAAATTCTGGCTGCAAAGCGCGCAAAAATTAATGATATTATACTATCATCCGAAAATATTAAAGATATTAATGAAATCAAAAAGGATTACATTAAAGGATTAAACTTCTATTATATCAACGAAATGATTGAACTGGTTGATATTGCTTTATTAAAAGAAAAAGTGAAAAATCCCGTGAAGTTGAATTAGAATTGGATATTTTGTATTGTGATTTATTTCTATTTTTATGACGTTCAAAAAACGTATTGTTAATTTTTTCAATTAGTTTTTAATGAAATCAGTTTTTTTATTTCAGCTAATTTAATAATTGACTCAACTATTTCTGTTTGCTTCATGGTTTTGCAGTTGAAAATGATGTCAAATATTGAATTATCTGCCTTTTCACCCATAAAGTTATTAATAAGTTGTATTCGTTTTTTATCTATTTCGGTTACATATTTTTTTGCGTCATCAAAAGAAATCTTGTGTTTTTCACTAATTTTATTAATTCGCCAATTAAGAGGTGCATGCAATTTTATATGTAATGATTTTTTAATATGATTTGTAAAAGAAACTCCTCCACGTCCTACAATAATAATATTTCCTTTGATAGCGTATAATTCAATAATCTTGAAAATTGTTTTTCTGATCTGCATGTCGCTCTTGTAATATCTTGATGCAAGGGCAGAAATAACATCATCTATTATACCCTTTTTTTCAGAGTTAAAAACATATTTGATCTTATGCGATGGAAGATTAAGCTCTTTGGCTGATTCAGCAATTATAGTCTTGTTTATCCAATTCCATTTATCATCAGAATTAAAATAATATTTTTCATTTATTGAAGATACAAGCATTTCGGCAATTTTATTTGCAGAACATCCTGATTCCCGTGAGATAGTTATAACAGGACCATGATTTATACTTCTAATTATCTTTTTTTTTAATAAATGATGATTTTTTTCTTTAAATCTGTTATCCATGTATTTTAAAAAAATATTATCCATTTCTATTTTTCCTTTCTATCATTTATTAAAAAATTAATAACTCTATGTTTCATGCAAATATAAGAAATTTTCTGTTAAATTTCAAATTCTGAAGATGATATGTAAATATAAAAAGAAAAATAGCTATTTTTGAAACATTATTGTTATTTTATCCTCGAAGCCAATGAATAAGAATATCTTTATTTTTCTTTCTTTTATTTCTCTTTCTTTTCTTTTTCTCCTTTCATGTGGTGACAGGAGAAAAAATGAGAGTAAACTAACTGTTTTTAAGTATAATGAAGCTGCCGGAATTACCTCATTAGACCCGGCTTTTGCCAAAGACCAGTCAAACATATGGGCATGCAACCAATTATTTAATGGCTTAATACAGTTGAACGATAAACTTGAAGTTGAGCCAGGTATTGCAAAATACTGGGAAATTTCAGATGATGGGTTATGTTATACTTTTTATTTAAGGAATGATGTTTATTTTCATAATAATCAGGTTTTTAAAAACAGAAAAGTAACTGCTTATGATTTTGAATATAGTTTTAATAGAATTGTTGATACGAAGCTTGTTTCTTCCGGAGCTTGGGTTTTTAATAATGTTGAGCAAAAAAATGACACTTACTCATTTAAAGCATTAAACGACACTGTATTTACTATAAAGTTACATCATCCTTTTCCACCATTTTTGAGTATATTAAGTATGCAGTATTGTTCGGTTGTTCCTAAAGAAGCTATTGAATATTATGGCAAGGATTTCAGGAAGTTTCCAATCGGTACAGGTCCTTTTCAGTTTAAGATGTGGAAAGAAGGGGTGAAGCTTGTCTTTGTAAAAAATCATAATTATTTTGAAAAATTTAAAGGTGAAAGTCTGCCATATCTTGATGCTGTTGCAATCACATTTTTAATTGACAAACAATCGGCTTTTCTTGAATTTGTTAAAGGAAAACTTGATTTTATGTCAGGGATTGATGCAAGCTATAAAGATGAATTGCTTACTAAAAGAGGGCAGTTAAATACAAAGTATCAGAATAAATTTAAATTGATTACACAGCCATATCTCAACACTGAATACTTAGGAATACTTATTGATACCAATTTACCTCTTGTAAAAAAAAATCCTTTAAGATTAAAAGCTGTCAGACAAGCTGTTAATTATGGTTTTGACAGGAAAAAAATGATGAAGTATTTGAGGAATAATATCGGTACACCCGGAAACTATGGCATAATACCTTTGGGTTTGCCTTCTTTTGATTCAAGCAGAAAACAAGGATATGATTACAATCCCGATTTAGCACGTAAATTATTGTCGGATGCAGGCTTTCCAAACGGAGAAGGTTTACCTCCAATAACTTTGTCTACAACAGCCGACTATCTTGATCTTTGTAAGTATATTCAACACCAGTTATCTGAAATCGGCATAAAGATAAAAATTGATGTAAACCCTCCTGCAGCTTTAAAAGAGTTGAAGGCACAGGCAAAACTAAATTTTTTCAGGGCATCGTGGATTGCCGATTATCCTGATGCTGAAAATTATTTATCATTGTTTTACAGTAAAAACTTTTGCCCGGCAGGACCAAACTATACTCATTTTTCAAATTACGAATTTGATAAATTATATGAATTATCCCAGTTGGAAGAAAATGATTCGCTAAGATATGTTCTATACAGGAAGATGGATAATATGATAATGCAAGAAGCACCGGTTGTTATTTTATATTATGATCAGGTTTTGCGGTTTGTTCAAAATAATATTGATGGCTTAACAGGCAATCCTGTCAATTTGCTTATATTGAAGAATGTGAGGAAGATTGATGGAAATTAGAAATGAGTTGCAGGTTTACAGGGAATGGATGACTTAATGGCTTAATGGTTAGATGGTTTAACATTCCATTTCTATAATATTTTCAGAGGAATATTATTTGAATTTTTATGCAATCTTTACTATAAGAGAAATGGAATGTTTTTGAAGCGAAATAATTAGATGGTTAAATGGTTGGATGGTTGAATTGGTAATTAATCCTTGGTAATCTCTTAAATCAAAATTTTAAATTCTCAAATCTTAATTCTCAAATCTAAAATCGTAATCCGTAATTCATAAAACTCTGCCTTATAAAGTTAGTTCCAATCCGTCATAAGCAATCTTTATATTTTCAGGCAATTCTTTTTCAACATCTTCATGTAGTCCCATTAAATGACTGAGATGAGTTAAATAACCCTTTTCCGGTTTAATTTCATTTATCAAAACAATGGCTTCATCTAATGTAAAATGTGAGATATGTTTTTTTCTCCTTAGGGCGTTAACTACCAATATTTTTGAACCTTTAATTTTTTGTTTTTCCTTTTCTGAAATAAAATTTGCGTCAGTCAGGTATGTAAAATCACCTATCCTGAATCCATAAACATTTACATGATAATGCAGTGTTTCAATCGGAATAATTTTAGTGTTTCTTATTATGAATGGTTTGTTATTAATTGTGTGAAGATTTATTACCGGAACACCCGGATATTTAATTTTTTCAAAAGCATAATAAAATTCTCTTTTAATTGAGTTCTGATCAAATTTACTTGCATAAACATCCATAGGCTTTTTTAAGATATAATTAAAAGCCCTTACATCATCCAGTCCGCCTATATGATCTTTATGCCCGTGGGTAATCAAAACAGCATCAAGGACATTTACATTTGCTCTTAACATTTGATACCTGAAATCGGGTCCTGTATCAATTACAAAGGTATTTCCATCAATCTCAATTAATACTGATGATCTTAATCTTATATCCTTTTTGTCATTTGAAAGGCAAACAGGGCATTTGCATGCAATAACTGGAACTCCCTGAGATGTACCGGTTCCTAAAAATGTAATTCTCAATTTTTATAAATTTTATGTAAAAGTAACTTAAAAATTAAAAAGAAAATGATAATTTTATTTAAATAATATTTATTATTAATGATTTTTTTCTAATTTTAGCCTCCAATAAAAAAATCCATAAAAGAATTATGGAAATCTTGAAAAAAATAAAACATTCGATAGCCAGACATTATTTAAAAAATAAATTAAAGAGAAATACAAGGGAAAGAAGATTTATAAGCCTGAAAGACGCCAAAGATATTGGGATACTTTACTTATTTACAAATGAGCAGGACTATATGGTAATCAGCAAGTTTGTAAAATTATTGCAGGACCAAAATAAAAGAGTGAAAGCTTTGGGATTTGTAAAACAAAAACATTTAACAAACCGGTTTTTACCAAAACTTTCCTATGATTTTTTTTCTCATAAAGATATAAACTGGTATGGTAAGCCATCAAATATTTTTATTAAGGATTTTATTGAAAAAGATTTTGATATTATTATTGATATGAGTCTTCAGGATAATTACCCTTTACAATACATCTCAGGAGTGTCAAAAGCAAGATTAAAGGTTGGAAGGTTCGGAGAAAAAAATTCGGATATTTATGATATGATGATACAAAACGAAAAAAATACCTCGCTTGACAAATTTATTAATGTAGTACACCATTATTTATCTATCTTAAAATCAAAGAATAATGCATAACAAATTAAAAGGTACCGGAGTTGCAATAGTCACTCCTTTCCACAAATACGGAACAATTGATTTTACATCACTGGAAAAAATTATAGAACATGTAATTAAAAATAATATTAATTACATTGTTGCCTTGGGGACTACAGGAGAATCAGTATCCCTATCAAAGGATGAACGAAATGCTGTAATAAATTTCGTGATTGAAACTGTTAATAAAAGAGTTCCTGTTGTAATTGGTATTGGATGCAATAATACACAGGAAGTAATTAATTTGATCAAAGCTCAATCATTTGATGGTATTGATGCAATATTATCGGTAGCACCTTATTACAACAAGCCACAGCAAAAAGGAATATATCAGCATTATAAATCAATAGCTGGTGCTAGTCCTGTTCCTGTTATTTTATACAATGTTCCGGGGCGGACGAGTTGTAATATTTCTGCTGAAATAACTTTAAAACTTGCACATGACATCAGCAATATTATTGGAATAAAAGAAGCTTCGGGCAATTTGAAACAAATAATGCAGATTATTAAAAACAAACCTGAAGAGTTTTTAGTAATATCAGGTGATGATCTATTAACTTTGCCAATAATAGCATTAGGAGGTGATGGGGTTATATCAGTTATTGCAAATGCTTTTCCTAAGGAATTTTCAAATTTAGTTGATTTTTGCCTTAAAGGAGACAAAAGAAAAGCACTGGAAATCCATTATCAACTTATTGATATTATTGACACACTTTTCAGTGATGGAAATCCTTCGGGAATTAAGGCTGCACTGGAAATTTTAGGATTATGTTCAAATAATCTGCGACTACCTCTTGTGAAAGTAAATAAAACAGTTTATAATAATTTGAATAATCTTATTCAGGAGTTTCAGAGTTGAAATAAAAATGAAAAAGTACAAGATTCTTCAAACCATCTTGTTCTAATAATTTTTTATTAAAAATGAATTAAATTTTGTATTGTAAATTTTAAAGCTTAATAGAATGAATCATATAAGAAAAATATTATTAATTATTTCAGGTTGTTTTTTATTTTCAATTGTTTACACACAAAATAATATTAATAACCGGCAGTTGATTGATAAAATATTTGATAAAAAAATTGAAACTTATTTCAAATTTGAGATTTCATCAACAAAACAAATATACGAGTTAACAAAAATTATTTCAATTGATAATGTTAAAAACAAAACCGTTTATGCTTATGCCAGCAAAAAAGAATTTGAAAAGTTTTTAAGTTTGAATATTGGTTATACGACACTTACATCACCGGGAGAGCTTATTATAAATCCGAAGATGTTGGATAAAGTGAATATCAGGGAAATAACCGACTGGGATTTTTATCCGAACTATGAGGCTTATGAATCAATGATGTATCAGTTTGAAGTTGATTATCCTAACATTTGCAAAATTATTAATATAGGCACACTGCCAAGCGGAAGAAAATTGCTTATTGCAAAAATTACTGATAATCTACTTGCTCATGAAAATGAACCTGAGTTTTTATATACATCAACTATGCATGGTGATGAAACAGCCGGATATGTTTTAATGTTAAGATTGATAGATTATTTGCTTTCAAATTACGGTTCGAATAGCAGGATTACCGATATGATTGATAATATTGAGATATGGATAAATCCACTTGCAAATCCCGATGGAACTTATGCAGGTGGTAATAATACTGTATACGGTGCAACACGTAATAATGCCAATGGTGTTGACCTTAACAGAAATTACCCTGACCCCGAAGACGGACCTCATCCTGACGGTAATCCATGGCAGCCCGAAACCATTGCTTTTATGGATTTGGCAGAAGACCATGATTTTGTTTTATCCTGTAATATCCATAGTGGAGCAGAAGTTTGCAATTACCCGTGGGATACATGGTATCCACGCCATGCCGATGACGACTGGTGGATATTTGTTTGCAGGGAATATGCCGATACTGCTCAATTTTATTCTCCTTATGGTTACCTGACCGACCTGAATAACGGAATTACTAACGGTTACGACTGGTATACAATTGCCGGAGGAAGACAGGATTACATGAACTACTTCCATCAATGCAGGGAATTTACTTTAGAACTATCTGATATTAAGATATTGCCTGCAAACCAGTTGCCTGCTTACTGGGAATATAATTACCGTTCGTTCTTAAATTATATTGAACAAATCAATTATGGAATCAGGGGAATAATTACCGATTCAATTACAGGTGACCCAATTAAAGCTGAAGTATATATTGATGGCCATGATATTGACAGCTCGTGGGTGTATTCATCATTGCCTGTTGGGAATTATTACAGACCGATTTACGCAGGTACGTACGAAATAACTTATTCTGCACTAGGATATTTCCCCAAAACAAAAAGTAATGTTATTGCTTTTAACAGAAATACTACCTATGTTCATGTTCAGCTTGCGACAGGAACTTTAATTGCTGATTTTACTGCAAATACGACAAGTATCCCTATTGACGGAACGATTGATTTTACTGACCAGTCGTATGGAAATCCAATAGCATGGGAATGGACTTTTGAAGGAGGTAATCCAGCTACTTCCTCTGAACAAAATCCTGCAGGAATTCAATATTCAGAAGCAGGCAAATATTTTGTTAAATTAGAGATATTTACTGATGAAGATACATCAATAATTACCAAAGAGAATTATATTAATGTTAATGTTTATTACTGCATGGGCGATACAAGTTGTATAACATGTCAGGGTATGTTTTTTGATTCAGGTGGAGATGGTGCGAATTACTCGGATGATGAAGATTATACAATGGTGTTTTACCCTGATAATTCCGAATATAAATTAAAATGTAATTTTACTATGTTTGATGTTGAATGGGAAAATTATTGCGATTACGACTGGCTGAAAATTTATGACGGAGAGTCAATTTTGTCACCTTTAATTGGGAAATATTGCGGGACTGACTCACCGGGAACGATAATTGCTACTAATGATCCGGGTGCTTTAACCTTTGAGTTTCATTCGGATGGTGCGGTTAACGAACCCGGCTGGGTTGCTGAAATCAGTTGTGATACAGGTGTGGGAATAAATGAAAATAAAGAATATAGTTTTGTTAATATCTTTCCTAATCCGGTTAAATCCAACTTTATCCATCTTGAATCAAATAAGTTTATTAATAATGTAAAAATATTTAATTCGCTTGGAAAAATTGTTTATACAAATTCATTCAGAAATAATAAAATTCAGATAAATACTAATAATTTTAGAACAGGAATTTATTTTATCAGTGTTAAAACAGGAAATGAAATACTGCATAAGAAGTTGCAGGTAATTCGCTGATAAGAAAAGTTTGGATTACACAATAAAATATAATTGAAATTTATCCTGTTTTCCGCATTGGGACATCCTAAACACAAATATTAATAAAGGATTTTTTAAAACCTTAGCCCAAACGATAATCCAAACCTAAATAAAAAAAGAAAAATTATCAAAAAAATCAAATACCTGCGTCCGATATTGATTGACTTTGGTTTTTCGTCGAAGTAAAAAACAGGATAATTATGATACCTGAAAATAACAGGGATTATGATAGCTATCATTGATAATAATCTCAATATTTCAAAATAGTTATTAATATGATTATTGGGTATTCTTACAAGGAAAATAATAGCAATTCCCAAAAAATAAGGCACGATTAATTGGCTTCGAATAAAGAATTTCTTTCTTTGTTTATCTAAATAGTTAAAATATGAATTTGCCGAAAATAATATTGGTTTTGTAGTTAGAAAACCTATGATTATAAATACTAAAAGTAAAAATATTATTATTAACATCCGTGCGGTATCCATTGTATACGTCCAATCCAGAACATGTCCGAATCCTCTTGCAATCATTGTGCCCATTAGTATTGAACCGAAAAAATTTGAATATCCTATAAAGAACCCCCAAAGAAAAAACATCTTTAATAATCCGTCGGTTTCGCAGACTTTATTGTAAATAATTATAAATATTGTTCCAAAAAGCAATGCAATTACAGAGCCTGCACTAAATACAAATTTAACAGAATCGAATCCCCATTGAGTTTTACCAATATTATAAGAAATTTTGTAATAATATAAAGTTGTCTCAATATCAAACATTGAGGCTGCAATTATTGTTGCAAATTTAGTAATCAGGTAGAAGAAAAGATAAGCAAGTAAGAAAAATACCGTTGAATTAATTACAATGATCCAGAAGTTTTTTTTATTTAATATATTTTCTTCTGAATTTACCATATTATATATAGTTAAAAGATAAATAAAAAACCTGATTCGGACTGAATCAGGTTATAATTCATTCCTTTTCAATTACATAACATCTACAATTATATCACTTGAATATTTTCCTGAATCAAGTTTCTTTTTAATATCAGCGAAAGCATTTACAGTATATTCAACATCATCTAATGAATGGACTGCAGTGGGTATTAATCTAAGTAAAATCACATTTTTGGGTACTACAGGGTAAATAACAATTGAACAGAAGATATTGTAATTTTCTCGCAAGTCAAAAATAATTTGAGTAGCTTCAGGGATTCCTCCTGATAAAATAACCGGTGTAACAGGAGATTCGGTATTACCGATATTTAATCCTTTTTCTTTTAGTCCGCTTTGTAACGCTCTAACAATAATCCAGAGATTTTCTTTATGTTCGGGTTGTGTCCTTAGTATTTCTAATCTTTTCAAAGCTCCGATAACCATTGGCATTGGAAGTGATTTGGCAAATATTTGAGAACGCATATTATACATCAGGTAATTGATAATATTTTTTTTACTGGCAACAAATGCCCCGATACCTGCCATTGCTTTAGCAAATGTTCCGAAATAAATATCCACGCCTTTCTGAACTCCTAATTCCTCATCGGTTCCTGCACCTGTTTTACCCATTGTTCCAAAACCGTGAGCATCATCAACAAGCAATCTGAAATCAAACTTTTTCTTTAATTCAACTATTTCTTTTAGTTTACCCAGATCGCCGGACATTCCATAAACACCTTCGGTAATAACAAGTATGCCTCCGCCTGTTTTGTTTGTAATTTTAGTTGCTCTTTCAAGTTGTTTTTTTAAATTTTCAATATTGTTGTGCGGGAAAACAAATCTTTTTCCTAAATGCAATCTCATACCGTCAATAATACATGCATGTGCTTCAGAATCATAAACAATAACATCCTTACGGTCAACCAGCGATTCAATAATTGACACCATTCCCTGGTAACCATAGTTAAGCAGATATGCTGCTTCCCGCCCGACAAAATCAGCAAGTTCACGTTCCAGTTGTTCATGATACTTTGTTTGCCCCGACATCATTCTTGCACCCATAGGGTAGGCGAGACCCCATTCTTTTGCTGCTTCTGCATCTGCTTTCCTGACTTCCGGGTGATTGGCTAAACCAAGATAATTATTTAAGCTCCATGTTAATCTTTCTTTTCCCTGAAACATCATCAGGTGTCCTATTTCTCCTTCTAATTTTGGAAACGCAAAATAACCATGAGCTTGCTTGGCATACTTTCCTAATGGTCCTAAGTTGATAACAAGTTTATTAAATATATCCACGTGTAATATTTTTTGTGTTAATAAATTTTCGGGCAAAAATATTAATTAATACACTATTATCAAATAAATTTGAATTAAAATAAATGAATTACAATTACGTTTTTTTAATTCAATCAAAAATTATACTTTTGCAAAATGTTTAAAAAACTTATATTCTTTCTTTTTTTAATTAGCTCTGTTGCACTTATATCATGCAGTAAATATCAAAAATTACTTAAAGGTGCTGATAACGAAGCAAAATATGAAGCAGCAATTGATTATTACGAAAAAGATGATTATTACAGGGCATTACAATTATTTGATCCATTGATTGCAGTATACAGGGGCACGAAAAAAGCCGAGACCCTTTATTATTATTATGCATATTGTTATTACAAGCAACAGGATTATATTTTAGCCAGTTATTATTTTAAAAGGTTTGTTAAAAATTCCCCTAACAGTGATAAAGCAGAGGAATGTGTTTATTTGAGTGCTTATTGTACTTATCTGGATTCACCGAAATATAATCTTGATCAAACCAATACTTATGAAGCCATAAAAGACTTACAACTATTTATTAATATGTATCCTGATAGTAAACGAATAGCTGAATGCAATGAGTTAATGGATAAATTATGGGATAAGCTTGAAACAAAAGCATTTGCAATTGCTAAATTATATTATAAAATGGGTGATTATAAAGCTTCAATTTTTTCATTTGAAAATATTATTAAGGATTTTCCTGACTCACAATACAAAGAAGAAATATTATTTTATATAATTAAGTCATATTACAAATATGCAATAAACAGCATTAAATCAAAAAAGAAAGAAAGATATTCATTTACCGTTGAATCATATAAAAATTTTTTTACTATTTTCCCTGAAAGTGATTTTATGAGGGAAGCATCAAATATATACGAAAATGCTCTTGAAGAATTAAATAATTAAAAAATATATAATAATTAACAGATGGATTATAAAAAAGTTAAAACCGAAACTACAACTGTAACAAGAAAAAAAAGCGATTTTTACAACAAAACCGGTAATATTTACCGAAGTGTGTCAATCTTATCAAAAAGAACAAACCAGATTTCTCTTGAAATGAAAGAGGAATTAGACAGGAAAATATCGGAGTTTGCTACTCCATCCGATAATCTTGAAGAAATTTTTGAAAACAGGGAACAAATTGAAATTGCAAGATATTATGAACGTCTTTCAAAGGCAACATTGATTGCAATTCACGAGTTTCTGAATGACGAAATATATTTCAGATATCCTGAAATAGAAGTAAAAGATAATGTTGAAAAGTAAAAAAATAATAATTGGAATAACAGGAAGCATTGCAGCATATAAAATTCCTTTTTTGATCAGATTGCTAAAAAAGGAAGGTGCGCAAGTACAGGTTGTTATGACTCAGGCTGCAAAAGATTTTGTTACTCCATTAACACTTTCCGCATTATCTGAAAAGCCTGTTTTATATGATTTTTTTGAAAAAAAAAATGGCAGGTGGAACAGCCATGTGGAATTAGGCTTATGGGCTGATCTTTTTATTTTTGCTCCGCTTTCAGCTAACACACTTGCTAAAATGGCAACAGGAATTGCTGATAACCTGCTTTTAACTACATACCTTTCAGCAAAATGTCCTGTGTTTTTTGCTCCTGCAATGGACCTGAAAATGTATGCCCATCCAACAACTAAAAGAAATATTGAAATACTCCAATCTTTTGGAAATCATTTAATAGCACCAACCGAAGGTGAACTTGCAAGCGGTCTTTGTGGTGCCGGAAGAATGGAAGAACCTGAAGTAATTTTGGATATCCTTAAAAACTATTTTAAAAAAAAAGCTGATTTAAAAGATAAAACCGTTTTGGTTTCTGCAGGCCCTACATACGAGGCAATTGACCCTGTTAGATTTATCGGTAATTTTTCATCAGGTATTATGGGATATTCAATTGCAGAAGAATTAGCCGAAAGAGGAGCAAAAGTTAAACTTGTATCAGGCCCAACTGATCTTAAGGTTGATCATCCTAATATTATCTGTACAAAAGTAGTTTCAGCTTTTGAAATGTATAATGTTTGTATTAAAGAATTTGAGAATGCAGATATTGCAATAATGTCGGCTGCTGTTGCTGATTATACCCCTGAAAACCCATCTGAAAAAAAGATCAAAAAAAACAAATTTAATACTACAATAAAATTAAAGCCTACTAAAGATATTCTTGCAGAATTAGGTAAAAGAAAAAGAAAAAATCAGTTATTGATAGGTTTTGCTCTTGAAACTGATGATGAAATTAATAATGCAGTTAAAAAACTGAAAAATAAAAACCTTGATTTTATCGTTTTAAATTCTTTAAAGGATAAAGGTGCAGGTTTTAAGTTTAAAACAAACAAAATAAAAATTATAAACAAGCAAAATATAATTACTGATTTTAATTTAAAAACCAAAAAAGAAGCTGCAAAAGATATTATTGATAAAATATCGGATATTATTGATATAGAGCAGGATTAAGATAATTACTTAAATAAAAGCTTTATGAAAAAAGCAATCTTCATCATTCTAATTTTTATTTTCACACTTCATGTTGCAGGACAGGAGTTTTATTGTAATGTGCAGGTAAATTCACAGCAGGTAGAAGGGACTGATAAAAGAGTTTTTGAAACCCTTCAAAATGCTATTTTTGAATTCATGAATAACAGAACATGGACAAATTATTCATTTAAAATTGAGGAAAGGATAGAATGTGCACTACTAATAACTATCAGCCGAAGAATATCATCCGACGTATTTGAAGGAACCATTAATTTAGTATTAAGAAGACCTGCATATAAAACATCCTATAATTCTGCTTTATTTAATTTTATTGATAAGGATTTTCAATTCAGGTATGTAGAGTATCAGCCTTTGGATTATTCTGATAATGTTTATACATCAAATTTAACATCAGTATTGGCATTTTATACATATATTTTACTTGGGCTTGACTTTGATTCTTTTTCTCTTTACGGAGGAACACCTTATTATGAAAAAGCACAGGCAATAGTAAATACTGCACAAAATGCAGGTGAAAGGGGCTGGAAAGCTTATGAAAATCAAAGAAACAGGTATTGGCTGGTTGAAAATCTTTTAAATCCTGCGTATCAGAAAATACGAAAATTTATTTATGAATATCACAGAAAAGGACTGGATATGATGGCTGAAGATACCCAGACAGGCAGGGCAAATATTACTAAAAGTTTAGATTTGTTGCAAAAACTATATAATGAAAGACCAGGATTATTCATCTTACAAGTAATGCTTGATACAAAAAGAGATGAAATAATTGATATTTATTCCGAAGGCTCGCCTGTTGAAAAAAACAAAGCAGTTAATATTCTTAAGAAAATTGACCCTGCAAATTCTTCCAGATACCAGGAAATTCTTGATAAATAATTTTCTTTTCTTCAGTTTATTTTATTATTTTTTTTAAATTTACAGTTTTTACAATATTTAGGCAGGTAACTTTACTAATAAGTTGGAAAATATTAATATATGATAATAAAACGATTACTAATTATATTAACCATTTTTGTTTTTTCAAGCTGTTCAAGGCAAATCAGTCCTTATTTTAAGTACAATAAATATATCTCAGATATTTACTATCATATCATAAATGATACTTTGAATTTATATCATAAATCATTTGGTGATTTTTATTATACAATAGATAAAAAAAACCTTGTAAAGGTTCTTAAAAGCAGAAAATATAATTTTGATAACGTTTTAGTATATGGAAAAACCAATATTGACCCATATTACGAATATTATCTTTTGCATAACTCAAAAAAAAAATGGAAAATTGACCAATCTAAGGCGTATGTGAAAGATACTATAATAGCCGACCAAAACTTCACGTTTATAGGGTTTTCACTTGACAATTCAAATCCAAAAGCTGATTTTGACCGAATATTTAATAATATAGTTGTCGGTAGTAAATACCGAAAAGAAATAGTCTCTATAAATGACATTTTGAACCGGTATTATAAGTCAAATAAGTTTTTTGAGGCTTATCAAGTAATAAGTGAACTTCCCACAAATGATAAGAGTGAGGAATGGTTCAAATTACAAATACAACTTACTTATGCTTCTTTTTTAGGTCAAAATGAGAATTATACAAATCTTTTAAAAAAGTGGGAAAAAAGCAGTTTGAATGATACAATTATTTCTATTATAACCCAAAAATCACTTCAGGGTTATTCAGCAGTAAATCAATTAATTCAGTCACAGGTCAAGGACCAAAAACTCGTAATGTTTAACGAAAATCATTTTTACCCAAATCATAGAAAGCTATTAACCAAGTTTTTACCTGAATTTAAAAAATTGGGTTTTAAATATCTGGCTTTAGAAGCATTAGATTATAATCAGGACAGTTTATTGAATGCAGGAAAACAAATGGACCTGAATACTGGATTCTATACAAGAGAACAAAATTTTGCTGAACTAATTAGAACTGCTCAATCTTTAGGGTTTGAATTTGTTGCTTATGAGAACTTTAATGAAGAAAAGGAAAGAGAGTTGAGAGAAGCTGAAAATCTTTACAAAAAAACCTTTGCCGTAGATAAAAATGCAAAAGTTATAGTTCTTGCTGGTATTGCTCACATTACAGAGATACCTGATAGAAATGGAAAAAAGTGGATGGCTTCCATTTTTAAAGAAAAATATAATATTGAACCTGTGACATTCTCTCAAACAAGTTTAAATAATTATAGAAAGTTAACGGAAGAAGTAAGTGTAATTAGTAGCAATGAATTTAAAAATGAACGATATAAATCTACTGACTATTTGATTTTAAACAACCTTTCATTTAGGGAGGAAAAAGGTAATTTTAAATATAAAAATGAATATAACTATTCAATCCAGTTAGCTTTGTTTGATAATTCAGAATTCAAAACAGAAAAAAGTTATTGGAATAAAGTACCAATCAGAAGTTATTTATTAAAACCTAAAGAAACTTATATTACAAACATTAATTGTGATGACCTAAGAATGATTCTATTTGATAAGACTGGGAAAATATTAAAAAATGAAAAAATAACATTTGCCAACAAAAAATATAAGCCATAGCACCTTAACGGGATGCTACGGTTCATATTCAAAACGTTCAAAATGTTTAAGAAAACTAAGAAAAAAATATGAAAACATATAAAGTTGCATTAACAAGGACATATTTTGTGAAAATAGAAGCTCAAAGTGATGAAAGAGCAAAAGTATTATCTGATGAACTTTATACTGAAAATTATTCTTAAAGATGAATATTTTACAAGGTTCAATGAATACAGCAACAAGTGACCAGCGACACGAAGTCCATACGGATTTACTTCGTTTCATTAGCCCGTATGGGTAACCAGTAACCAGTAACCAGAAACTATAGCAAATTCATACTTTAGCTGCTTTATTTTACCTAATTGTTTAAAATTGATTAAAAATAACTTACAATGTTAAATCATCTTTCAATTGAAAATTACGCACTTATTGATAAGCTAAATGTAGATTTTTCAGAAGGACTTTCAGTAATTACCGGCGAAACAGGTGCAGGAAAATCAATATTGATTGGTGCATTATCATTGATATTGGGAAAAAGAGCCGATATGCATGTTTTGCTGAATAAATCAAAAAAATGTATTGTTGAAGGTAGTTTTAATATTAAAAATTACGGACTGGATAATTTATTTAAAAAGTATGAACTTGATTATGAAAATATAACTATTCTCAGACGTGAAATTAATAAAAACGGAAAATCAAGAGCATTTATTAATGATACACCGGTTAATCTGAATCTGTTGAAAGAATTCGGTGATAAATTAGTTGATATACATTCTCAATTTAATACAATTACTCTTAATGATTCAAATTTTCAATTGGCAGTTATTGATAATTATATAAATCATAACGAATTGATTAATAATTATAAATCGGAATATTTTAAATATATCAATCAAAAAAATAAACTTAAAGAACTGATTGAAAAAGAAAATCAATTAAAAACCGATCAGGATTATTTTAAATTTCAATTTGATGAACTTGAGAATGCCCTATTTATTGAAGGCGAGCAGGAAAATATTGAAAACGAATTGGAAATACTCAATCATTCTGAAGAAATAAAATCAAATTTATTTAAAGCTTCACAATTATTGAATAATGATGAGAATAATTTAATAAATACCTTAACTGAGGTAAATTCATTGATTCATCAGTTAGCAGGTTATCTTGAAAATTTAAAAGTAATTGATGAAAGGATCGTAAGCAATTTAATTGACTTGAAAGATGTAGCTGATGAAATTGATAAAATTGAAAGCCAAATTAATTTCGACCCCGCACAAATTGAAAAACTTAACAACCGGCTTGATTTAATTTATCATTTACAACAAAAGCACAGGGTTACAACTATTACCGAATTAATTAAGATAAAAGAAATTTTTTCCGGGAAATTACAAGGTATTACTTCGCTTGACGAAAATATCAGGAAATTGAGATCAGATTTAAATGAACAGGAAAAGATTTTAAAAAAGCTGGCAAATAAAATATCACAAAACAGGAAGAAAGCAATACCTGAAATTGAAAAAAATATTATTACAATTTTATCACTGCTGGCAATGCCTGATGCACAGATAAAAATTACACAAAGCTATTTACCGGATTTTAACAGGGATGGGATTGATAAAATTAAGTTTTTATTCAATGCCAATAAAGGAGGTGAGTTGAATGAATTGTCAAAGATTGCCTCCGGCGGAGAACTGTCAAGACTTATGCTTAGTGTAAAATCACTGATATCACAGCGGAACTTGTTGCCAACTATATTTTTTGATGAAATTGATTTGGGAGTTTCAGGAGATATTGCCGGTAAAGTAGGGGATATTTTATTAAAAATGTCAAAGTTAATGCAGGTTGTTGCAATTACGCATTTACCACAGATTGCAGGCAAAGGAAATGAGCATTTGCTGGTTTATAAACAAACCGAAAAAGATTCCACAAAATCAAAAATCAAAAAGATAAAAGACCAGGAACGAATAAAAGAGATTGCCAAAATGCTTAGTGGTGATGAAATTACAAAAGCAGCTATTGCGAATGCAAAAGAGTTATTGGTAACTGATATTAATAGAAATTCTTAGTTATTTATTGAAACTCATAGAAAGGTGCTTTTAAGATATTCAATTTTCAAATTATTGAATTTTTACCAACTTCACATTCTCAACAGAATTATTATTGATTATTAACTTAAGTAAATAATTCCCTGCCGGTAATTTCCTCCCATAATCATCCGTCCCATCCCAGTAAAACTCCCCACTTCCGGGCAGTTGTTTTACATCCATAAGTGTGGTTACTTTCCTGCCGTTCATATTATAAACTTCTATTATAATATGCCCGCTTTCTTTTGTGATATAACTTATGTATGTGCCGTAATTAAATGGATTTGGTGCAGCTTTGAGCAGGGGTTGTGATTTTTTTTGTGGTAGCTCCGGTAAACCGACATAAAAATACTCATAAGCTCCCATATCAATTCCACCACCACTTATGCGCGGGTTGCCGGCTAGGTCGGTATCAGGTAGTTGGATATGGGCTGGTAAATCCAGTGTACCTGCATCAATGCAAGGGGAGGCAGCAGTTAAAGCATAAGGATAAGTACCGGAAGTATCCCACAATGGGTCTAAGTCTATGTTGGTGGAATCGTAATATACCGTGTGATAAGGATCATATACACGAATACCTGCTTCACCTCCTGATATTAATGAATTGTATATCTCCAACGAGCAATCCTCCCATGATAGATCCGATGCAATATATATCTCCGCAGGAACATTCCCATATAATATAGAATTATATATTATTAAACTTGAAGAATAAGTTAAGCCAACACATGCACCATAAGGATTGGTCGTTGTATTGTTGCCAATAGTGCTGTTTACAAGATAAACTTTGGATCCATCAGTTGCAGCAATAGCACAGGAAGATTTATAAGGTGCAGGAGCAATGTTGAGATTATCATTGAACTCGCAGTTGATAAAATAACAGGTAATTGAATCCCGCATGGATTGCATACCCATTATATCAGCACCTCCACCAAAAATCACAGTAGTATCATAATCCGGCAGATTTTCCCTAAAAATACAGTTAACAACACGTACTGTATCGGCAGTAAATGGTGGCCCACCGGGAATATACCACGTTCCTGTTCTAAAAGTTTTACCACCTGAATTGTAGTAAAATTCAACATCCTTGAAAAGTGTATTATTTGATTTAGCAATGCTCATACTGCTTGCAGTATATCCAATATTTTCAGTAACCAGAATATCTTCATATACTGCATTATGGTTTTCTAAAGTTATTAGGGCACCATAATGAGTAGCATTTACATTGCCGTTACCGTTTCTTAAGGTAAGATGTTTAATTGAGTAATTATCAGTGTAAACATTTCCTTGCAATATATGTATTATCCCGTCTGCATCAAGTATAGTATAGTCCCTGCTTTCGCCTATTATAGAAACATAAGAGCGAAGACTGCACGGATATTTTTCAACTGTAGCAGAAGGAGAGTAAATACCATCAGCAAGATAAATTGTATTGGGATGTAAGCTGTCGGATACAATTTTGGTTAATGCAAAGCAAATATTTTTT
>JAUXFX010000136.1 GCA_030622635.1 Bacteroidota bacterium | reverse complement strand
ATTTCCAAATCATCATCCTGAAAATTCGGAATTACGTTTATTATTGTCTTTATTAATATAATAAGATGATATGCTAAAATAAGGAAAAATCACTTATGATATTATTATCAGAGAAAATAATCACTTATCTTTCCCCTGAATTTCCTTACCATTTTTATAAACCGGATATTCATACCCACCATCAAAAAAGTCAGTATCCTGATTTATCGGGTCGTCAGTAGTATCAAAAAAATCAACCTTTTCTGAAACGAGCTTTTTGTAGAGTCCAGGTCTGCGGTCTTTCAGAAAATAATATTTTGGTGCAGGATGTGTCATGCCATAATATGCCGGTATGCAGTCTGCAATAAGCATAGTATTTTGCTCGTGGTTTGCTTCAACAATAATATTACCGTGAGGTCCGCATACAATACTGTTTCCCCGGTAGTGCCACTGGTCTTTTCCTCTTTGTTCATATCCGCAGCGATTTGAATAAGCAAAAAAGATATTATTTGCATAGGCATTTGCAGGGATAAGTATTTTTGATATGTCAGGATAAGGCACTGCACTTCTCTTTCCATCAGGAAGACGGTAAAAATTATCAGCCGCAGTTGGACCGACAATAAGTTTTGCACCATTGAGCGCCAATATTCTCTGAAGTTCAGGGAATTCACATTCGTAGCAATTAAGCACACCTACCGGGAAATCAAAAATATTATACACAGGAAAATCACTTGTTCCAAAACTCCAGTTGTCTCTTTCCTGCTGACCGTATAGATGGGTTTTTTTATAGCTGTTTAAAAGTTCTCCATTTTCATTAATTACTGCAATGGCGTCATAATAATGGGTTACACCATCGGATTCGTCAACCTTTTCTGCATAGGGAACAATAAGTGCCATATTGAATTTTTTTGCTGTTTCTCTTGCTTTTGTGATGCTCGGACCATCTTTGTATTCAGCAACCTTCCGCACATCTTCAGGGCCTAATGTATAACCTGGAACATATAATTCGGGGAAAGACAAAAGCTGTACATCATATTTTTTTGCAAGCTTCACTGCTTCTTCAAGAAGTTTCATATTCTTCTCAGTTGCTCCTTCACCACTTGCTGCCTGAATCTGATAAATCCCAAGACGAATTCCCGAACCAGGTTTTGGGACTTCACCATAAACTGATGTTTTGTATTGAAGTTTTCTGTAGCTTTCTTCAACACATTTACGATAATCAGGTGTTCCATCACAAGAAGTATTTGTTATATAGATTTCATCTTTTGAAAGATTACTTCCTTTATAAACTTCATTGTTTTCTTGGGGGAATAAACTCATTGCAAAAAACAATACTAAAACTAAAAAAACCAATTTTTTCATAATTTAATTTTTTAAGGGTTAATAATAATTAGTGCTTTTTAACTATCTGCTATACAAAATATTTTAGCTAGCTGGCTAAATTCTCTATATGAGTCATTAAGACAAAAATACATAAAAAGTTTACACTAAGGAATTATTTTTAGTATTTTTGTCTTGTATTTTTGAAAATCAAATAAATTTTTATAATTAAAACCCGATTAAAATGAAGAAAATCAAATTTTTAATGCTAAGCATAGGCTTTTTATTTGTTATTGCAGCCTGTAATGTTAATTCCAAATCCGATACATGGAGCAAAGAGCAAGAAGCCAAATGGAAAAAGGGCTGTATGGAGCTAATGCAGGAAAACAACGTTCCCAATCGTGAAGCCGAGAGCACTTGCGATTGTATATTTAAAAAAACATCAGAAAAATATACACCTGAAGAAGCTGCAAACATTACCGAAGAAGAAGAAAATAAACTTTGGCAAGCTTGCGATTACCAGTTTTAATTAGTGTTTGCAAGAAAACGCCAATAACTGCGTTACGCTTATCTTAAAACTCAGTCATTTACTTTAGTAAACTCCTGATTTTTAAGATTTCGCAAGCCTTGTTCTTGACGCCTTCTTATCAAACACTTAGTTTTCTTGCAAAGACTAATTATGAAAAGATATTTGAATAATATTTTTTTTATATCAGATATTTAATTAATTTTGCACTCCAAAAAATTAAGAAAATAAATAAACATCTGAATAAATATGGCAACTCATAAATCAGCAATAAAAAGAATAAGATCAAGCAATGAGAGAAGATTACGCAACAGGTTTCATGCAAAAACCATGCGTAATGCATTAAAAATTTTCAGAACTATAAAAGATAAAAAAGAAGCCACTGAAAAACTTCCTGGAATTTGTTCAATAATTGATAAATTGGTAAAAAGATCAATAATCCACAAAAACAAAGCAGGAAACTTAAAATCAAAATTGACTAAACAAGTTAGTTCATTATAAAAAGTATTAAAGGTTTTTTAAAGGTCTCTTCTATTACAGGAGAGACCTTTTTTTGTTTTTAAGTGACTGAAAGTCTTGAAGTCATCGTTAGAGTCAGTCCATAAACTATTTTTATTTTGAATAATAAAATTCCAAATTTCAAAATTTATTTAAACTACCGGACTTTACTGATTTACACTAATTATATTTATTTTGTTATCTTAGCTCTCTCAATTTTACACTTATCTAAATATTTATGACCGAATACAAAGAAAAAACAACAATAAAAAACTGGGCGGAAGATGACCGTCCCAGGGAAAAACTTTTATTAAAAGGCAAACATTCGTTGAGTAATGCCGAACTTATTGCTATTCTTATTGGCTCGGGCAGCAGTGAATTATCTGCAGTTGACCTTGCAAAAACAATCTTAAATTCTTCAAACAATAACCTTATAGAACTCTCAAAACTTTCGGTAACCGACCTTATGAAGTTCAGAGGAATAGGCCAGGCAAAGGCAATAAGTATAATTGCTGCTCTTGAACTCGGTAAACGCAGAAGAAGTGAAGACGTTCTTGAAAAAGGAAAAATAATAAGTAGTCGCGATGCCTTTGAAGTGTTTCAAGGTATTTTATCTGACTCACAATACGAAGAATTCTGGATGTTACTTTTAAACAAGGCTAATAAAATTATCAAAAAGATCAACATTAGCGAAGGTGGTATTTCAGGTACGGTAGCTGATCCGAAAAAAATTTTTAAGCTTGCCCTGGAAAATAATGCATCCTCAATAATTCTCAGTCATAATCATCCATCGGGAAACATACAACCAAGCGACTCTGATTTAAAACTTACAAAAAAACTTGTTGATGCAGGAAAATTGCTTGACATCAGTGTTCTTGACCATGTAATTATTGGTGACGAAAAATATTATAGCTTTGCCGATGAAAATATGCTTTAATTAATTTTATGATTAAGATAGTAACAATAATCGGTGCACGTCCGCAAATAATAAAAGCCGCAGCAATAAGCAGGGCTATCAGAAATAATTTCTCCGACCGGATCAAGGAAATTATTGTTCATACAGGACAACACTATGACTTAAACATGTCAAAAATATTTTTTGACGAACTTGAAATTCCTAAACCCGATTATAATTTAAACATCGGCTCGGCAAGTCATGGCAAACAAACAGCACTGATGATTGAAGGAATTGAAAAAATTCTGCTAAATGAAAAACCCCATTCAATAATCCTTTACGGTGATACAAATTCCACACTTGCAGGTGCAGTTGCAGCAGCAAAGATCCATATCCCGGTTCTTCATATTGAAGCAGGCTTGCGTTCATTCAACAAAAAAATGCCTGAAGAAATCAACCGTATCGTATGCGACCATGCTTCAACCCTGCTGTTCTCCCCTACTCTTACCGGATTTAATAATTTAATCCGTGAGGGATTTGACCCCGACACAAAACCACCTTATAATATTGATAATCCGGGAATTTATCATTGCGGTGATGTGATGTTTGATAATAGTATTTATTTTTCAGAGGTCGCTGAAAATAAATCAGGTATCCTGAAACAATTAAATTTATCACCCGGAAAATTTATTCTTACAACTATTCATCGAGATAATAACACAGACAATCCTGAACGATTAAATGCAATTTTTTCCGCATTAAAAAATATTGCAGAAATCCAAAATATCAACATTGTTTTACCTATTCATCCAAGGACATCCAAATTATTAAAAAATAATCTAAGCACAGAGCTTTATCAGGAAATCAAAAACAACCCGTTGATAAAAATTATTTCACCGGTTTCATTTCTTGATATGATTGTACTTGAAAAAAACACTGAAATGATTTTTACCGATTCGGGTGGAGTTCAAAAAGAAGCCTATTTTTTTCAGAAGCCATGCATTATCATGCGTTCTGAAACCGAATGGAAAGAAATAGTTGAAAACAAAGCAGCTATCGTTGCAGATGCAGATGAAACAAGGATATTAAACGCTTATGAACATTTCAAAAAATCCAATAAAATTTTATTCCCACCAATTTTCGGCGATGGAAAAGCATCTGAATTTATTTGTAAGGAAATAATACTCTTATGAAATTTTATCTTGTCTTTTTTTTATTAACAGTTTATTACAAGAGGTCATTATTTCGGCCAACATGGAAGACCCTGCTTATCCGATCATCCGCAAAGCAATTAAAAAACGAAAATATCATCTTAACCTTGTAAAGTCTTACTCGGCCAAGATGTACATGAAAAGCAATGTACCTTTAGATGAAATTCCTAAGAAATTTATTTTTTCATTTGCAGATTTGAATATTTATTATAATTTTGCACTCCTTTAAAAAAATTAAAAACTAAAAATTTAAAAAATTATGAATCAGTATGAAACCGTTTTCATTTTAACTCCCGTTTTGTCTGAAGAGCAGATGAAGGAAGCGGTAATAAAGTATCAGAAATTTCTGAAAGACAATGGAGCTGAAATAATCCTTGAGGATAACTGGGGATTACGCAAGCTTGCTTATCCTATCAAAAAAAGATCAACAGGCTTTTATTACATCTTTGAATATAAAACCGAAGGAAGTTTAATCTCTAAACTTGAAGTAGAATTTAAACGCGATGAACGTATTTTACGTTTTCTTACCGTTTTATTAGATAAACACGCTATTGCCTATAACGAAAAGAAACGTCAAAAGGCAAAAGAAGAAAAACAAAAAACAGAAGCTTAAAACTATTTCAAAACTTAAAAAATTAATAAAAATGGCACAACCAAATTCAGAAATTAAATATTTAACTCCAATTGCAGTTGATACAAAAAGGAAAAAATATTGCCGTTTCAAAAAAAGCGGAATAAAATATATTGATTATAAAGACCCAAATTTTTTGATGAAATTTGTAAACGAGCAAGGTAAAATTTTACCACGCCGGATTACCGGAACATCAACAAAATATCAAAAAAAAGTTGCCCAGGCAGTTAAAAGAGCACGCCATTTGGCACTAATGCCTTACGTTGCAGATTTATTAAAATAAGGAGGTTTAATCATGGAAATAATATTAAAAAAAGATATACCAAATTTAGGTTATACAAACGACTTAATAAAGGTTAAGGACGGCTTTGCACGAAATTATTTAATTCCAAAAGGAATAGCAATTTTAGCTACAGAACCAAATAAAAAGATACGTGCAGAAGTTTTAAAGCAAAAATCCTATAAGGAAGAAAAAATAAGGAAAGAAGCCGAAACCCTCGCCAAAGCTATTGAAAATATTACCGTTAAAATCGGTGCCAAAGCCGGTACATCAGGTAAAATTTTCGGTTCGGTAAATACTATTCAGATTGCTAATGCTATTAAAGACCAATTCAAATTTGATATTGACAGAAAGAAAATTATTGTTGACGGCGAATCAATTAAAGAACTTGGAACTTACACGGCTAAAATCAATTTGCATAAAGAAATAATGGCAGATATTAAATTTGAAGTTTTTGCAGAATAACCAAATTAAATATATCAACTCCTTAAAATTAAACAAATTCAGGAAGCTTTTCCATGAGTTTGTTGCAGAAGGTGATAAACTGGTTATTGAGCTTCTGAAAAGCAAATTTGAGATTTCGAATATTTATGCCATTGCCGAATGGATAGAACAAAATGAGCAATTACTGAAAAACAGTAAAGTTAATGTTACTCAGATAAGTAATAAAGAGCTGGAAAGAATTAGTTTTTTATCCACACCCAATAGTGTTCTAACAGTTGTAAAAATTCCAAAACCGGAAATAATTCATGATAATATTTTTTCCGACTTGATTTTAATGCTTGACGAAATTCAGGACCCCGGTAATTTAGGTACTATCATCCGTACAGCCGACTGGTTTGGAATTAAGCATATAATATGCTCTGAAAACTGCGTTGATATTTATAATCCGAAAGTTGTACAAGCAACAATGGGTTCAATTGCAAGAGTTTCTGTTCTTTATAAAAATCTGGAAAAAGTATTAGCCGGAAAACCCAAACAAATTAAAGTTTATGGAACTTTACTCAAGGGTAAAAATATTTACAATAAAAATTTAAGTAAAAACGGAATTATCCTGATAGGAAATGAATCAAAAGGTATATCAGATAACTTATTAGCTTTTATTACAGATAAGATTTCTATTCCCTCTTTCCCAAAAACAACCGGTAAAACTCAATATCCCGAATCACTGAATGCTTCAGTTGCCACAGCAATTGTTTGCGCTGAATTCAGGCGGCAGTATTTATTTGGAAATAAAGTAACGTGAGTTCAGGATTAGTTTCTTTTTTATATTTTTTTTATCATAAAAAATCAGCGTATAACTTGTCCGTACGAAGCGAAGCAATCCGTATGGATGGATCGCGTCAAAATCAATATATAAACCTCCAATAGCATGATAACCATAAGTAAATGAATAATGAACCATTTTTAGAGTCTGATTTTTATCAGCTTTGCCAAGCAGGCTAAATCCTCCGCCAATATAGGGATGAACTTTTGATTCAGGGTTTGTAAGTTCGTACAGCATACTTACAAACAATGGTACCATATAAAGATTATGTTTCTTTGATTGATACTTAAAAGAATTAAATGAAAAACCCGCAGAAACATTTAATGTTAAACGCGACATTTTCAGGCAATCATAACCAAATATTACCGTTGGTGCGATCACATAAAATTCGTAAGCAGCTTCATCAGTAAAGTCATATATTCCTATACGTGCTGTAAAATCTTGTGCTGAAAGCGATAATTGCACAAGCAAACACAACATAAAAATAATTTTATAAACTTAGCAAGTTACAATTTATCTTTTATCTTGCAGTTTGCTGCGTTATGCATATATTTGCAAAAATTTTTTAAATGTTTCTGAAAATTTTAATAATCACAGTAATTTTTATTGGAATTGCCTTTGCAGCTATCGCTATTAAAATGTTTGTTAAAAAAGGCGGTGAGTTTAAAAAACAATGCAGTACTGTTGACCCTGCTACCGGTAAAAGAATTGGCTGTACTTGCGAAGGAGCTGAAACAGGTGCTGCCTGCCATAATAAAAATGAAGAAGACAGAAGTCAGAAGTCAGAAGACAGAATGTCCATGCCTAAATAGTGCCTGTCCATAAAGTCGAACAATTCTTGAATTAATCCCGAAAGCTTTCGGGATGTAATTTGTTATTTTTTAAAAAGTTCTAAATGCTTAGTTTATAAAAAATAGTTGATATTCCTATCAATTGAGCAGTTTATTCTAAATTATGTATTCTTTATTCTTTTTAACTATTCCACCAAAATCTCATTTATCCCATCAGTAGCATAAGTTTGCAAATCACCATTATCATCTGAAATAATAAAAAAAGCATCAAGATTTTTATTTGCGTTTAAGAACTGAAGTGCTTTATCCAATCCCATCACCATAAAAGCTGTTGCATAAGCATCGGCAGTTGCTGCATCATCTGCTAAGACAGAGACGCTTAAAAGCGAATGTGTAACCGGATAACCGGTTTTCGGGTTAATGGTATGAGAATATCGTTTGCCATCCTTTTCATAATATTTTCTGTAACTTCCTGATGTAACCAAAGCCTTATCAACTAATTGAACCTTTAACTGAATTTCATACTCACCACGTTTATCCTCAGTTGGTCTCTGAATCCCAACAATCCATGGCTGCTCATTTGGTTTGGCTCCTTGTCCTAAAACCTCGCCACCAATATCAATTAAATAATTCTTTATTCCCTTTGATTCAAGAAATTTCCCGATCAGATCAACAGAATAACCTTGCGCCACAGCATTAAAATCAAGCTTTATATTTGGATTTTCCTTTATTATTTTATTTCCTTCCAAACTTACCATTTCATGATTTATATAAGTCAGCAGACTATCAATAATATTTTTATCCATTTTTATCTTATCGGTAGAACCAAAGCCCCAGGCATTCACAAGCGGTCCGATTGTTATATCAAATGCACCACCGGTTTTTTTTGAAACTTCCTGCGAAAGCTTAAAAATTGAGATAAAATGCTCATCCGGAATAACACTTGTATCATTATTATTAACTTTTGAAATTATAGAATTTGTAACCCAAAGCGAAACTGACAGGTCAAAGGATTTCAGTAATGAATCAATTTGTTCTTGATAGTTTTTTCCATCCTTTTCGTAATAAGTAATGGCATAGTAAGTACCTTGTGCTTCGCCTGTAAAATGCACTTTTACATGATTTTGGAAAGTATTGCAGGATACAAATAATAAAGTAAGAATTAATGAATGGGTAAAAGGTTTAAATATTTTATGAAATTTGGTCAAGATTTTAAAAGTTAAGTGCCTAAAACCTGTAGCTAAGATTGAGAGAAAATTGAGCTGTACTCGATAATTTATAACTATAAGATGGGATATCAAGGTATTTTACACCTATACTTAAATAACCCGAAATACTGAAATTTTTTATTGGGCTGTAACTAATTCCATTATCAACAAGCACTTTAAAATAAAAAATATT
>JAUXFX010000066.1 GCA_030622635.1 Bacteroidota bacterium | reverse complement strand
TTATATGAAAGAATATCCTGAAATAGCATCAACACAATCGGTTGCAGATTTGATAGAAGAAATGAATGATGTTATGGGAGAAGGGAAAAGAATCCCTGATGAACAAGCAAAAATCGAACAATTATGGTTTTTACTTGACGGACAAGATATTATGTCGCAATTGGTAACTGATGATTTAGATGAGGGAATAATTCAATCTAAATTTACTTCTGCCAATAGTGAAGATGCGGAGGAATTTGTAGCATATATGAACGAATATATAAAAGAAAATTCTACTGATGATTGCCAAATATTATTAACAGGTATGCCTTCAGTATATGTAAAATTAAACGATTCCTTAATCAAGAGTCAATTTAGCAGTTTATCAATAGCTATAATATTAGTGGTTTTAATTGTAGCACTGATATTGCGTTCTTTTCCAAATGGAATATATGCAGCAGTGCCTATTGTAGCTACAATTATTATTTTATTTGGGTTTATGGGAGTTACAGGCATTGCATTAGATATAGCAACCGTACTCGTGGCAAGTGTGGCTCTTGGTATGGGTATTGATTATTCAATTCATATTATTACTCATTTTTCCAAAAAATTTGCTGAAGTTAAAAATATAAACGAAGCAATAAAAGATAGTATAATGATAAGTGGTAAGGCTATTATTATAAATGTAATATCGGTAGCTTTAGGTTTTCTTGTATTAATCTTTTCACATATTGTACCGATACAAAATTTTGGTTTACTTGTTGCATTAAGTATGGTTGGAGCAGGAGTTGGAGCATTAACTCTTTTACCTGTAATTTTAATTCTTGCTAACAGAGCAAAAGAACAGTTGTATAAAAGTTTAAACAAAAATTCAATATTTAATAATAAATCATTTAATTAAGAACAAATATTATGATTATAAGCATATTGATTCTATACAAAAAATTATTAAAAAAACTAATATGAAAACAAAAGAATTAATTTTTAGAAAGCTAACTGATGCTGTTATTAGTCAGAGGTTATTACGACATATTTCTGTTAACCAATTAGATAAATACATGTTTAATGAAATGATAAAAAACTATGAAGGAAAGGATGATCCTGATGCTCAGTTGGCACGATATCAATTCTTTTCAGCAATGTTACACTCATTTCAAAGGAATCTTGATAAAGAATACATTTCAACCAGTATAGCAAAGAAATTAAAAAATATCTTGGTTGGTGATGATTTATTAATATCCGGTGAATATACAAAAAGAAAAAATGCACATTACGAATATAAAGAGAAATATGGTGAATACCCGCCTATTTTTATAACTCTTTCTCCAACCCAGAGATGTAATCTGCAATGTACCGGATGCTATGCAGCAAGTAATAAAAATACAACACCTACATTACCTTATAATATTGTTGATAAAATAATCTGGGAAGCACGAAATATTATGGGGATTAAATTTATTGTTATCAGCGGCGGCGAACCACTTATGTATAAAAGTGATGGAAAAACACTTCTTGACCTGTTCGAAAAATACAATGATATTTTCTTTCTCGTTTATACTAACGGAACATTGATAAATTCAACTGTTGCAAAAAAAATAGCTGAATTGGGAAATGTTTTCCCCGCAATATCTGTTGAGGGTTATGAGAAAGATACTGACGAAAGAAGAGGGTCAGGAGTTTATAAAAAAATACTTCAGGCAATGGCTGAATTAAGAACTGTCGGTGTACCATTTGCTATTTCTGTTACAGCCACAAGCAGAAATGTTGAATTACTCTTAACAGAAAAGTTTTATGATTTTTATTTTAATGAGTTAGGCGTAACATTTATGTGGCAATTCCAGCATATGCCAATCGGAAGAGGGAAAGAAACATTCGATTTAGTAGTATCGCCCGAAAAAAGAGTGGAACTATATAGAATATGGGAGAAAATTGTTAAAGAAAAAAAATATCCACTTGCTGATTTTTGGAATAATGCCATATTAACTAATGGTTGTATTGCTTATGGTAATGATAATGGCTATATACATATAGACTGGAACGGAAATATTATGCCTTGTGTATTTGTACCTTACTGTACTGATAATATTATAGAATTATATAAGGAAGGTAAAAGTTTAGCTCATGCAACATTATCTCCATTAATGAAGAGAGGACGAAATTGGCAGGATGAATACAGATGTTCCAAGCATTATAACTATTTAATGCCCTGTTCAATTAGAGACCATTATGATAATTTTAGAAAAAACATCCTCACAAATGATGTAAAATCTGAAAATAAGCAAGCAGAAGAAGCAATTTATGATAAAAAGTATTATCAACTAATGACCGAATATGATAACGAATTAGAGAGATTATCAAAAAAAGTAATAGAAAATAAAAAAATGTTTAACTAATTAATGTATAATTTTTAAAATTTAAATTATGAAAAAGATTGAAATTCAAACAGTAATTTTAAGTGTATTGATAGTAACTGGAAGTATGTTTACTTCAAATGCACAAGATGCAAATGCCATTTTAAAACAGATGGATGATGTAATGTATGCTCCAAAAGATCAGGATTCAAAAATCAAGTTAGTTTTAATAGATAAAAACAATAAGGAAAAAACAAGGGAAGCGACAGTTTTGCAAAAAGGAACAGATAAAAGACTCTTTAAGTTTACTTCACCATCATCGCAAGCCGGAATATCCTTTTTATCATTACCTGATGATATAATGTATTTATACCTTCCGGCATTCGGAAAAGAAAGACGGATTGCCACACATATAAAAAACCAAAAATTTGCAGGTACGGATTTTTCTTATGACGATATGGAGGCAAAACCATATTCCGATAAGTACACACCAAAATTATTAAATACTGAAGAAGATATTTATTTACTTGAGTTAACTCCAAAAGCAAATATAAAGACTGATTACTCAAAATTAATAGCAACTATTAACAAAAGTAATTACTATCCCGCTAAAATAGAATATTACGACAAAACAGGTAGAAAAATAAAAGAATTAAATAACAAGGAAATCGAAAAAGTAGATGGTTATTGGGTCTCAAAAGAAATGACTATGACTGACCTGAAAAAAAATCATAAAACAAAAATGATTATAACAACAGTTTCTTACGATAATAATTTATCGGATGATGAATTTACTGTTAGAAAATTAAAACAATAATAGTTATAACTAATAAAAGGATAAGGTTAAATCATAAGATGAAGTATATTGATATTGCAACGATCTTCAAAAAAGTTAACTCAAAAACATTAAACAGGTTACCTGGTTTTCTAATTAAATTAATGGAGAAAATAATCTGGCAAGATGAGATAAATCAAATCATTACTAAATATTCAAATTATGAAGGTGTTGATTTTTTACCCAAAATTGTAGAAGAGTTAAACCTTAAAGTTGTTATAGAGGGAAAAGATAATTTACCAGAGAATGGGAGATGCGTTTTTGTCGCCAATCATCCTTTCGGATTCGTAGACTCATTAATAATGACAAATACTGTAGCCGGGAAGTATGGAACTTTAAGAGCTATAGGTAACAGATTATTTATGTTAGTCCCGAATTTGCAACCCATAACTGTCTCCGTAAATGTATTTGGAAAAACCAATAAAAAAAATATGATAGAATTAGATAAGTTATATGCTTCTGATTTTCCGATTACAAATTTTCCTCATGGTGTGGTTTCAAGATTTTATAAAGGTAAAATTCAGGATAATGACTGGCAAAAAAGTTTTATCACAAAAGCGATTTCCCACAAAAGAGATGTAGTTCCTGTCAGGTTTTACGGAAGAAATTCTCGTCTTTTCTATTTTATAAACATTTTCAGGCAATTATTTGGAATTAAAACCAATATTGAACTGGCATTGTTACCACATGAAATGTTCAAAAAAAGAAATAAAACCATAAAAGTTAAGATAGGAAAACCCATACCATGGCAAAAATTCGACAAAACTCTTTCTCATTGGGATTGGGCACAAAAAGTACGGATGCATGTATATAATTTTGAACTGAATTCGACAAACAATCCTACGTTTTATGGCAGCGATAAACATATAACGAATAGTATAACGCAGTAAAGCTGCAAATAAATTGATTTAATTAATAATTATAAATTTCTTAAAAAATGAAACAACCTATTTCATTAGTTCTATCAAGTGGTGGTTCAAAAGGTCTTGCTCACATTGGAGCTATTAATGAGTTGGAAAAACAGGGCTTTCAAATATCATCTGTTTCAGGATCTTCAATCGGTTCGGTAATCGGTGGATTGTATGCCATGGGTAAATTACCGGAATATACCGATTGGGTAAAAACATTAAACAAAAAAGCTATTTGGGGTCTTATGGATTTTACCGTTTCTAAATATGGCTTGTTAAAAGGAGAGAAAGTTTTTGATAAAATGAAAACATTCATACCTGATATGCCCATTGAAAAAATGAATATTCCGTTTGCAGCCGTTGCAACTGATATTTTAAATGAAAAAGAGGTAGTGTTTAAATCAGGAAGCTTCTACGAAGCCGTTAGGGCATCGGTGGCTATTCCAACTATTTTAACACCTGTAAAACACAAGGGTACTATCTTGGTTGACGGGGGAGTATTAAATCCTGTTCCCATCGAGCATGTTATACGGAACGAAAATGATATTCTCGTGGTTGTGAGTTTATATGGAGAAAAAAAGGACATTGATAAGAAATCAACTATAACGAAAGATAAAACCCAAATTTCTTCCAAATTTACCGGTTTATTCAAAAGTATTAGCAGAGTAATCAACACAGGCGATAAGAAAAGTTTGGGATATTTTTCTCTTTTAAATGCTTCGACATCAGCTATGGTTCATAAGCTGGCAAAACAAAACATTGAAAGATATAAACCGGATATTATTATTAGTATTCCTTATGATACATCTGGAACTTTCGACTTTCATAAAGCGGAAAAACTGATTAAAATGGGAGAAAACGCTGCAAATAAAGAAATTTCAAAATATTTTAATTCTAAAAAACTTGAAAACAACAGCAATTATATGTACCTATAACGAAGAAAAAACCATAAAAAACGTTGTTTCAACCATCTCAGATTATTTAATAGATGAGATTATAGTTGTAAATGACGGCTCATTGGATAATACAAAAGAAATATTAACAGATTTGCAAAAAGAGATTAATTTCAAATGTATAGAACTGTCCGAAAATAAAGGTAAGGGATATGCAATGGCTATGGGTGTTGAACAAGCCAATGGAGAGATTATTGTTTTTATTGATGCCGATTTATCAAACCTGAAAGAAGAACATTTTTTTCAACTTCTTTCGCCGATATTAAAAAATGAAGCAGACATGGTTTTAGGACAAGCAACTAAGACTTTTATCAATCATAAAGTTAATCCGTTTATTATACTTACAGGTGAACGGGCTCTTCGGAAAAAAGATATTCTTCCGATTCTTGATAAAATCAAACATTCGAGATTTGGAGTAGAAACACTTATTAATATACATTATAAGTCGCAGGGCAAAAAGATAAAGTATGTAATACTAAATAAATTAGAGCATCCTTCTAAATTTCAAAAGACAACACCCATAAATGCGACAAAAGAGTTTGTGATAGCGGGACAGGAAATAGCTATTACTGTATTGAATAATTATGATTTAATCCTAAAAATAATTAAAAAATCTATTTCAAAAAATATTAAAATATGAAACGAATAAATTTTATTTTTATGTATGCTATTATGCTTTTTTTCATTACAAGCATAGTTAAAGCACAGGATAACAAATTAAAATTGTCGGGAGAATTTTTTACTGACCAACGATTTTTATTAGAAAAAAATTACGATTGGGCATGGAACGAAAACCGCTTAAGTCTGCAATTGGACAAAAAATTATTTGGTGATTCAAAATTCCATAGCGATATTTGGTTGCGAAACATTGGTTTGCCAAAAACAGCAAAATCAAGTGATCTTTATAATTTGAATATTGTTGACCCGTATAATCTTGAAATCAGAGAAGCTTATGTTGAAATGTACGGATTTTTGACAAAAAATTTAGATGTAAAAATCGGGAAACAACGAATTGCATGGGGTACAGCCGACAAACTTAACCCAACTGACAATCTGAACCCTTATGACCTTGAAGATGTTTTAGACTTTGGAAGGCACAGGGGCTCCGTTGCTCTTAATCTTATTTATTATTTGAACAACGATTTTTCGGTACAAGGTGTTTATATCCCGAATTTCCAGCCCGTAAATATGCCGGTAGGAATTTTCGCCAATGCTTTAACTCCACAAATGGAACTTCCGCCCGGAATGATATTAAAAGGATTTTCAGATACACTGTTAATGCCAAAATATAACTTAGCAGAAAGCTCAATAGCAGGTTTTAAGTTTAAAGGATTTGCCGGAGGTTTCGATTTTTCATTAAGCTACGTATGGGGCAGAGATGGATTGCCTATCGGAGCTTACAATACTTTTACTCCTGTTGATACTATCGGTGGAATAGATATTAAATCTAAACTTTCTTTTACAAGAACTCACATTTTTGGAGCTGATTTGGCAGGAAGCATTGGCAGTGTCGGAGTTTGGGCGGAAGCTGCCGCTTTTCTTCCCGAAAACGATGTTATAATGACAAACGATATGTCGGCAATGTATCCATTGTCGCCTGTTCCTGTAACCCAGGATACAACGGTGCTAAAAAAAGAGGTTTATGTGAAATTCATTGTTGGCGGCGATTATACATTTGTTAATGGTACTTATCTGAACTTCCAGTATTTACACGGTTTTGTTAATGAAAGAGGCAGAGCCGGTTTAAACGATTATTTTTTTGTAAGATTAGAAAAGAAATTTTTTGATGAAAAACTAAAAATTGCTCCACTTAATGGAGGATTTATTATTTCAGATTGGGCTGATATAGAAAATAATTATTCTTTAATTTATATACCTGAAATTACATATCAGGCAACCGATAATGTTGAAATTTCATTTGCTGCTGCTTTTTTTGATGGTAAAGGGGATGATGTTTTTTCAAACTTCAAAGATTATAATATGATGATGTTTAAATTAAAATATAGTTTTTAATATTAATAGATTATTCCCAGCTGGTGCTCGTTTCCACCGATAGTCGGACAATTGTGACGAGTGCCTTGTAATTAGTCGTTTATAACGACAAATAACAATTATTCAAACAAACTGATACTAAACAAAAATACAAACAGACAATTAAATAATTAGCACTAAATTATTCAGTCAGTTTATACGAAAATAGTGAAGTTTGTGCGTTTCAGTATAAATTAATTATTTTCGTTCATTGACGGATACAAATCGACTATTACCATAAAATCTGATAATTTTATTTATTTACACAATTTCCCCATTGAAAAATTCAATCGTAAAAATAGATTATAGTATTACCAACATTTTGCAATGAAATATACAGAATGCTTGGATGGCATTATGCATATCGCCGGCATGTAATATTTACCGGCGTAATGCTTAACGTAGCATAGCTATAAACAAATTAGCTTAAGTGAAAGCAGTCCCCAGTCGACTGAAGACTGCCGACTGAAGACTGAAGACTGGGGACTGACCCCGAAAGCTTTCGGGGGTGGACTGAAGACTGGTGACTGAATAGAATATAAAGACGTTTCGCTATATTGAATAAATTTTTATATTTTTGCCAAAATTTTAAAAACCTTATTTAATATTATGGCTTTACTACATTCATTTGAAAAAAGTGGTAATTTTTTATTCAGGTACAGGGGGCAGATTCCAGTAATTCTGTTTATTTTTTCAATACCTGTTATTTATTTTACAAATTATAATTTTCCAAAGTATTTAATTCTGACACTTACAATAGTATCAATTTTGTTAAGTGTATCCGGATTTATAATCAGGGCAATTTCAATCGGCACAACACCAAAAGGCACTTCAGGAAGAAACACACAAAATCAGGTTGCCGAAATGCTTAATGTTACCGGCATTTATTCAACAATGCGTCATCCGTTATACTTTGGAAATTATTTTATGTGGATTGGAATTATACTATTTACCTTTAATATTTATTTCGTTATTATTGTTTCGCTTCTTTTCTGGCTTTATTATGAACGAATAATGTTTGCAGAAGAAAGATTTTTAGAGAATAAATTCGGTGACGAATACATGGAATGGTCTTTAACAACTCCTGCATTTTTCCCATCTTTTAAAAATTATAAAAAAAGTATTACACCTTTTTCATTTAAAAGTGTTTTAAGACGTGAATATTCGGGATTTCTCGCCACGGTTTTCTGTTTTGCTTTTATTGATCATTTAAGGTATTTTTTTATTTATAAAACTTTTGAGTGGAACAGCATTTCAACTTGGGTATTTGCTGTTGCATTAATAATAACACTTATATTAAGGACAATAAAACACAATTCAAAATTTCTTAATGAGGAAGGAAGATCATAAAAAAACACAGAAGCCATTCATGGTTAAATAAACTAATTATTTCCTTAAGATTGATTTTTGATAAAAGGCTAAAGAATTATTACAGTATTAGAAAATGAAGATAATCATATTAGGAGCAGGACTGGTCGGAAACCCGATGGCTATTGACCTTGCTAAAGATAAGGAATTTGAGGTAAGTGTTGCAGATATTAATAAACATGCATTAAGTAAATTTGACAACACAACAATCAACTCAATTAAAAAAAATCTGTCAAATCCTGAGGATGTAAAACAATTGGTAAAAAATTTTGATTTAGTACTGAATGCAGTTCCCGGATTTATTGGCTTCCAGACTCTTAAAGCAATTATTGAAGCCGGTAAAAATGTTGTTGATATTGCTTTTTTTCCAGAAGACATGTTTTTATTGGATGAGCTTGCAAAAAAAAATAGTATTATCGCAATTTCCGATATTGGTGTTGCACCCGGAATGAGCAATATTTTAATTGGCTATGTTGATAATTTGCTTGACAAAACCGAAAGTGTAAAAATATATGTTGGCGGTTTGCCTAAAATCCGTAAGTGGCCCTATGAATATAAAGCCGTGTTTTCACCGATTGATGTAATTGAAGAATATACTCGACCTGCGAGGTATATTGAAAACGGAAAGGAGATCACCTGCCCTGCCCTATCCGACCCTGAATTGATGAACTTCCCGAATATCGGCACTCTTGAAGCATTTAACAGTGACGGTCTGCGAAGCATTATGAAAACTATCAATGCTCCAAATATGATTGAAAAAACGCTTCGCTACCCCGGACATATTGAAAAAATGGCTGTTCTTCGCGAAACAGGATTTTTTGATAAAAAAGAAATTGAAATTAATGGTAAAAAAATCAGACCGCTGGATTTTACTGCAAAACTACTGTTCCCAAAATGGAAGCTTGAAGAAGGCGATGAAGACATTACAGTAATGCAGGTTATTGTTGAAGGTGAAAAAAACGGCAAAAAAGTTAGCTATACTTATGACCTTTTTGACCAATATAACCCGGATACTAAAACCCATTCAATGGCACGAACAACCGGATATACCGCAACCATGGCAGTTAGAATGATAGCCAAAGGTTTATATAACAGAAAAGGAATATCTGCCCCAGAATTTATCGGCAAACATCCTGAGTGCGTTAAGTTTATATTGAATGGGCTAGAAGAAAGAGGAGTCGTTTACAAGGAAAAGATAAAAGTTAATAAGACTGAAATTATATAAGGCGAAGCCGCATTATAATTTCATAGTCTAATTAATCCCGATACGCTCGTTCCTCGCTATCGGGATATTAAGATAAAAGACAAAAGTATAAAGATAAAAGTAAAATAAAGAATGTAGAATGCAGAATATTGAATGACAATCGAATTACCCCGTGAAATATACCAATTAATTACGGATTAAGAATTACGATTTACGAATTTAACCAAAACATGTCAATATTATTATAATAACCAAATAAAATATTTTATATCTTTGCACACCTAAATTCATGGCGAGGTAGCTCAGGTGGTTAGAGCGTCGGATTCATAACCCGGAGGTCATGGGTTCAAATCCCATTCTCGCTACTCTGAAAAGCCCGTAAAACAATCGTTACGGGCTTTTTTTTTATTACATTTACAAACTAATAAACATGTAAATATCTTGAAAAAATCACTGTTTCAAATACTATTAATAATATTATTCACAACAGCTTACCTGCAAATTAAAGCCCAATGTTTTGAAAAAAATGTCACTTTTAAGTCCGGAGAAAATATTTCGTTTAATGTTGCTTATAACTGGGGTTTAATTTGGGTAGACGCCGGTAGTGTTAGTTTTACAATTGACAGTATTTTTAAAAACGGACAGCACATATATCATCTTAAAAGTTGGGGCAAAACATATAAAACTTATGATTGGTTATTTAAGGTAAGAGATTATTTTGATTCGTATGTTGATGCCAACACATTAAAACCTATTGAATTTAAAAGAGATAATTATGAAGGCGGTTTTATTATTAAAAATGAATATAAGTTTGACTATACTTCAAATAAAATCTTTTCTTTTACAGAAAACACTAAACAAGCTTTTAAAAAAGACACACTTAATCTACCCGATTGCACTTATGATATTCTGACAGCAACCTATGCTGCACGCAATATTGACTTTTCAATGTACAAAACCGGCGATACAATTCCTTTACGTATGATAATTGATAATGAGATATTTGATTTATACATCAGGTATCACGGCAAGGAAATAGTTGAAAATATTGATGGTCAAAAATACAATTGTATAAAATTTACTGCTTTGCTGGTTGAAGGAGCAATATTCAGCGGTGGTGAAGACCTGACTGTTTGGGCAACTGATGATAAAAATAAAATCCCGGTTATTGTTTCTGCAAAAATTTTGGTTGGCTATGTTAAAGCTTATCTAACAAGTGCCAAAAATTTACGGTATAAAATTACCTCAAAGCTTGAGTAAATTAAGAATCAGTAAATGCAGATAAGAATGAAAGTATTCATAAAACCGGTATTATTATTTGTAATTTTATTGCATTCAATTTTTATTTTCGGGCAGGATACAATCAAATCACTTCAAACGGACACACTAAAAATAAAAGCCGGAAGTATTGTAATAATTAATGATAGTGCATATAAAGTTAAAAACGACACTTTAATAATTACAAACGATACTACTGAGGTTCTTACTAATAAAGACAGCCGTTTTTATTCAAAACTACAGCAATTTGCATATAAACACAGGATTACAAAGAAACTATATAATGCTACCTTTGTATCTTATGGCAATACTGTAATTAAGGGTGAACAAGCATTTAAAAGTACTGATCAATATCTGACTTCTGCAGGTAAAATTATCCGTAAAATTGAAATAAAGAATTTAAGAATTTTTGGACCGCCGCTTATTGAATCGGTTAATTACGATAGTTGTTTAACAAAGGATGAAAATAAATTTCATATAAATACATCCGATAACGTAATATATAGTAACTTGCTTTTCAGAGAAGGCGACACAGTGAATCCTTCAATTTTCGCTGAAAACGGCAAGTTGCTTCGTGAGCTTCCTTATATTCAAAATGCAACAATACAGGTTTATGATGTTTCTAAAGATTCTGTTGATATTTTAGTAGTAGTAAAAGATGTTTTTGAATGGGCAGTTTATCCAGTAATTATTTCTGCTAACAAATGGAGGTTGAGAGTCAAAAATGTAAATGTTCTCGGTTTGGGACACGAATTCGACAACACATTTTCATTTGATGCTAATGAGTCGCCGGTATTTAAATGGACATATTCTTCTTACAAAATAAATAATATCTGGCACTCATTTATAGATTGTAAACTCAGTTATGAGAAATTAGATGAAGGAATTGATTACAGGGTAGATATTACAAGATCATTTATTCCATATAAAGTAAACTGGGGAGGTGGAATTTTATTTCTTAAAAGGGAAAGGGATATTACTTATGCAGTAAATGATTCAACTACAGCTCCATGGAATTTAAAATTCAACCAAAAAGATGTTTGGATAGGAAGGCAATTCCCTTTGAATTGGTTAAAAACTAAGGATAACTATCCTATATGGTTTGTACCTGCAATTCGTTTTATTAATACCCATTATACCGACAGGCCTGAAATACCCGACAGTAGCTTTTCAATGAAAAACAAAACCGATATTCTGGGAAGTATCGCTTTTTCAAGGCAAGAATACTACAGGGTAAATTATCTCAATGAATTTGGTAAAACAGAAGATTTTCCGTATGGATTTTTACTAAAATTAACAGGTGGATATTCTTTCGGGGAATTAAGCGACAGGACTTATGCAGAAATAGAAATAGCATACGGTGGAAAACTAAAGAAAAGCGGTTTGTATTATATTTCGGCTGAATATGGCACTTATATCCTTAATGACGAAATTCAACAGGAAATCATTCATACAAAATTAACTTATACTCCTCCACTGATATATTTTAAAAAATATCTTATGAGAAATATGCTGAAAATAGATTATATAATTGGTAGAAATATGCTGCCTTGTCAAGAAATTTATCTTAATAATGATTACGGAATTAAGGGCTTAAAAACAGATGAGCTAACAGGTCAACAAAGGTTTTACCTGAGTCTTGAAAGCAATCTGTTTACTCCGATTAATTTTATTGGATTCAGGATGTCGTTTTTTGGAGTAGCAAATATCGGATTTATTGGTGATTACAAGGGAATATTTTCATATCCGATGTATGGCGGATATGGACTGGGAATACGGGTAAAAAATGTATATCTTGTTTTTGGAACATTCCAGTTAAGTTTTACATATTTCCCTAATGCTCCCAGTGATGCTAAAAATTTTATTTTTGATTTCTTTGAAATGCCTGATCATAAATTTGATAATTTTGATATAGGCGCTCCTTCTTATATTGAATTTAATTAGTTACATGATTTTTTTATTTTTCCAGCACAAACAATGTGATTTCAGGTAAAATACCAATCCTTCCGGGATAACCAATAGAACCCAATCCCCGATTGACATACAGGTATTGCGAATTATTGTTTTTAGAATATAATCCTGCCCATTGTTTGTATAAATACTGTGCCGGACTCCACTTAATACCGGGTATTTCTATACCAAATTGAAAACCATGCGTATGCCCCGAAAATGTTATATCAATATCTTTATATGATTTGCTTATTTCCTTTTCCCAATAACTTGGATCGTGTGATAATAAAAGCTTGATTGGAATATTTTCAACTCCTTTGATTGCCTGCTTTATATTTCCGTGCTTCTGAAATCTTAAATAAGCCCCCCAGTTTTCAACACCGATTATTCCGATTTTATCACCTTTTAATTCAAGAATGTAGTTTTCGTTTCTTAAAAGTTTCCAATCCATATCTTTATAAAAATTATAAAGCTGCTCCATATTTTCTTTTTTCGCGTCTGCAGATTTCCAGTTCATATAATCCCCGTAGTCATGATTGCCAAGAACAGCATAAATTCCATAAGGTGCTTTAATTTCTTTTAAGATTTGTTTAAACCTAAATGCTTCTTCTGTTGTATAATTAACCAAATCCCCTGTAAAAAAAACAACATCAGGGTTTAAATCATTTATCATTTCAACGGCTTCTATCAAACGTTTTTTTGATGTCCAGCTACCCAAATGCAAATCAGAGAACTGAACAATCCTGAAATTATCAAAAGCAGGCGGTAAATCAGGTAATTTGATGACTTTCTTAATAATCTTAAAATCATAAACCCATTTCAACATACCTGTTAATAAACTGCTAAATGCTATACCTCCGCCAATAAAACCCACATATTGAAGAAACTTGCTTCTACTGATTTTTTTACTTTTTAATAAATCGCTTTTTTCTTTTGGTTTGGAAAAAAAACGGAAAATAATCCTGAATAACCTGATTATATCTGAAAATAAAAGAAAAATTACAGGTATAAGTTTTGAAACATAAACTATAAAAATTACACCGAACAGATATGTTTGTAAACTTCTGTTCCATTCTGTTAAAGGATAAAAAGCAATAAACAGAATTAAAAAAACAACAAGTACAAAAGGCGTCCAGTAAAGACAAATCAATACATATTTTAAAATTGAATTTAACTTTAAAATTTTTTTCTTAATTGAAAACCATAAGTAAAAATCAAGGGCAAACAAAATTGCAAAAAACGGCAATCTACCTGCGCTTTTCGGAAATTCGGAAGTGATAATAAAATAAGCTGTTATCAGGAATAAAATAAATAAAACTAAGTATATAATCTTTTTCATCCTATGTCTTTGCTTTATTCAATGTACATAACTGTTCACAGCTTAAATCACAAATCACAAATCTAAAATCTAAAATCAACTGAAAGTTTAAACATTCCCTTTAATAAAATTCACCAGACCTTTTGCTTTAAATATATCCATCAGTTTTGCAGGCAACGGGGCAAATTCAAACTCACGTGTTCCAATGGTTACAATACCTTTCTCAAAGTCAATATTTACTTTATCTCCCTGTTC
>JAUXFX010000185.1 GCA_030622635.1 Bacteroidota bacterium | reverse complement strand
TCAAATTGTGTAGGATAACTATTCGATTTTGTTTCGTGCTTTGAGTAAAGAATAATTGGTATTGAACATATACGGAAGTTGTTTTTTGAATATGAGGTGACAAGGCTTTTTACGAAATAGCATAATTCTGAAGCTTTCAAAATATCATTATTTGTATCAGAAGTATCGTTTGTAATTATTAAATCAATATGCAATTTCTTGGTATCTAAATAATTTATGATAAATGTTTTAGATTTCTCATAAGAACTACAGAAAATTAATTCATTCTTTTCATAACCAAATTCATTAAAGATATTAATGTATCGTTGTTTTTCAAGCCCAATGTCATTAATCAGTATTCTCACCTTGTCATGTTTTTAATGCTTGCTAACGGCAGTCTACCTAAAAACCCTGAATGTTATCATTTATTATTAATGTAAAATTTTCAATATTATTGTTTTTTAGTATTATACGTTTTTCTGTTTTATCAATATCTTGGCTTTTTAATAGTTTTTAGACAGTCTGACGGTTTGGCTAAGAAACGTGCGGGTTTTGGAACACGTCTTGTCAGCCGAACCTAAATTTATTTTGTGTACTAATTTTCATTTCACCCTGTCAGCCCGCATGTTTTCTTAGCCGATGTTAGCGGTTTGTGACTTTTATTATTCTGAATTCAATTTAGTTTTCTATGTTAAGCAACCACCCCTTCTTTAACAATAAAATTAAGATAGTAATCAATGCAAGAAATATTCCATTGCCACAATTTTTCAATATTGATTCAAGCAAATAAAATGGGGCAATTTTATAAATTCGAGACAGGAATGATACTCTCTCAAATTGACCATTTATAAGCGGTCTATATCCTTTTGATAAAGCGTATTGCCAAAAAATTGCATTCCTGATATTGAGTGTAATGTATTCCCCATCATTTTGCTCAATAAGATAACCAGCTTTTTCATGAAATTCAACTTTTCCTTGTGGAAAAACAAGACCATTAATTGATTCATTATGATTAATAAAGTATTTTAAAGTTGCGTAGTATTCCCCGCTATTTTCTATTCCAAATACTGGGTCATCCGTATCTGCATAATCATTTTCATAGTATATTTCATCGTCAATTAATGTGTAAGAATAAAGTTTGTCATGAATGTTCCAAAAAGGGTATATGTCAATAATGAACATCAATATTCCCAGCAATATTGAAAGTGCCATTTTTATCCCAAATAGTTTGTAATAGTTCAGTTGTAGTGTCCTTTTAACTTTTGCTAAGACGATAATTGCGATTGCTAAGAATAATGAAGTATAAATCCAAATGGAATACTTCATTACACCTAATAGGTTTCTGAAAACGTCATTAATGAATTCCAAACCAAGCATTAATACGTAGTTAAATAGAAATGCGACTATCGCTATTTTAAGTACATAACCTATTTTTTCCATGAAACTATTATTGATAATTTTCTTAACTAACTTGATGTTTCATTGTTATAACCGCTAATATGTTTATAAAAACCACTATTACACCCAAAAAGTGTTTTTAGCCACCCGAATAGTTTTGTATAAATACACCTTTTATATATTTATGATGTTTTTATTTATACAAAAATATATATTTTATATTTCTAAGTCAACGAACGGTCTTTTTCTTCAACAAATATAATATATTTTTTAATTATTCAATTATTAATTAAAAAAATATTATACCTTTGTGTTACTTTTATAAAAATAATAACACTATGCAGGTAAAAAGATTTGGAGTTTCACTTGAAGAAGATTTGTTAAATTCTTTAGACGAACTTGTTAAGAATCATCAGTTTCCTAATCGTTCACAGGCAATAAGATTTTTAATAAAGAAAAATCTTGTTGAAGATAAATGGAAAGGAAATGAACAAGTAGCCGGAGTAATTGTTTTGGTTTATGACCATCATAAAAGAGACCTCCAAAACAAGTCAACAGATGTTCAGCATAATTTTCATGATCTGATATTATCAGTTCAACATGTTCATTTAGATCATGATAATTGTCTGGAAACAATTGCAGTTAAAGGAAAAGCTCAGGAATTAACTGCTTTGGCAAATAAACTAATTGCTTTAAAAGGAATTAAACACGGCAAGCTTGTAATGAGTGCTGCCGGATAATTTTTTTATCATAAGGGTAACACGAAAATGAAATAGGTATTACAGTAATTACGAATTACGAATTACGAATTACATATAAATGGTATCATTTAATAGAATAATAAACACATTTCTTTTATCTATCCTGATATTACTGTTATGCAGTTGTGAATCAAAGTTCAGAAATAATACTAAATCAGATTACAGGTTGATAACAGATATGTCGGGAAGGATAGTTCAGATTCCAACCGAAATCAAGAGTATCATTGCATTAAAACCGGGTGCTTTAAGATTTGTAACTTACCTTGATGCTGCCGATAAAGTTATTGGTATAGAAGGGCATGAAAAAAGAAGGCAGGTTCCATACCTGATGGCACACCCCGAACTTAGAGAACTGCCAATAATAGGTGCCGGCAACATTGCAGAACCTGAATTAATCACTGCACTTGATCCTGATTTGATTATCTGCACTTATACAACAGCCGGCGAAGCTGATGACTTGCAAAATAAAACCGGTGTTCCCGTTTTTACCATAAAATACGGCGATTTTAATGAAAATATTGATACTGTATTTTCAGCTTTAAGTCTGATGGGTAAAGTGCTGAAAAAAGAGGAGCGGGCTGACAGTCTCATTACATATATTAAATTTTTAATATCCGATCTTAACGAAAGAACAAGAGAACCATCTGAAAATAATGATATATCCATATATATATGCGGAATTGCTTATAAAGGTTCACATGGATTAAATTCAACCGAACCTCATTATGCACCTTTTACGTTTGTTAATGCAAACAATATTGCTTCATATCTTGGTGAAGTTACAAGTTCTCCAAGAGCATGGCTGGAAAATGCTTTTATTGATAAAGAACAAATCATTAAATGGAACCCTGATAAAATATTCTTGGATGCTTCAGGAAAAACTTTGCTTAACAAGGATTTAAGTAACGAATCACCTTTTTATTTTACTTTGGATGCAATAAAAAATCGTGAATTATATGTTGTTATGCCACATAATTGGTACACAATAAATTATGCTACTGTTCTTTGCAATGCCTATTTTGTTGGAAAAGTTTTAAATGAGGAAAATTTCAGTGATATTACAATTGAAGAAAAAGTTGATGAGATATATACATTTTTCGTTGGGAAACCTGTTTATAATAAAATGAAAGAAAAATACGGAGGTTACAGGAAATTAGATACAAACTCTTTATAAGATTTTAAATTCAAGACCTTATATTTTGTTAAAATTTATGTAAGCGTTTACAGAATGCTGAAATTGGAAATTGGAAATTAGAAATTAGAAAAAAATGAAAAGAGTTTACGAAATAGAGGTTTACAAACTATCGGAAGAATTGTCTGATTTGGTTTGGTGCGATTTTGACAAGTGGAACAAAAAGGTTCAAAATAATAATTGAAAAACTTGGTCCAAAATTGAATGCGTTTATCAACAGCACAAAAATATGATAACATAAATTTCCAATTTCCAATTTCTAAATTTGTCCGCCCGTACGGGTGGATGGATTTCAAACTGTGAACGGTTACAAATTTATGAATAATGCAGAATAATTTACATAAAGATTATATCAGCTATACAAGGAAAAAGCTCTTGTTTATTACCATTACTATTCTTTTGTTGATATTTTTTATTCTGGTTGGAATTACATTCGGGACCGTAAGAATTACAATAGGAGATATTTTTTCTGTATTTTTTGGTCAGAGTAATGAAATAAACTCACAAATTATATTGAATATCCGTTTACCACGTGTGCTTTCCGCTGTTTTGGCCGGAATGGCATTATCTGTTTCCGGTGCTGCTATGCAAAGTATTTTGCGAAACCCTTTAGGTTCGCCTTTTACATTAGGTATTTCAAATGCTGCGGCTTTTGGTGCTGCTTTTGCCGTTATTGTTTTCGGAGCAGGAAGTATGCACAGTAGTGCTTCTGATTCTGTGATTTTTAATAATCCGTATATCATTACTATATCAGCTTTTTTCTGGAGTCTAATCAGCACTTTTATTATTTTGCTAATGGCTAAATTTAAAGGTGCTGCTCCCGAAACTATAATACTTACAGGGATTATTGTGGGTTCTCTTTTTATTGCTGCCACTACAGGCTTACAGTATTTTGCCGATGACATTGAATTAGCATCAATAGTTTTCTGGACTTTCGGGGATATCGGAAGGGCAACATGGACGGATTTTATTATTCTTTTGATTGTAATAGTTCCGGCATTTTTATTTTTTCTGAAAAACAGATGGAATTACAATTCGCTTGATTCCGGTGATGAAACTGCCAAAAGCCTTGGTGTTAATGTTGAAAGAGTACGAATATGGGGAATGATTGTAGCATCACTTGCAACTTCATTTGCAGTATCTTTTTTCGGGATAATTGCCTTTGTAGGGCTGGTTGTACCTCACATTGTAAGAAGAATAATCGGAAGCGATGAAAGATTTTTAATTCCTGCTTCTGCTGTTTTCGGAGGTATGTTTCTTCTGCTTTCCGATACAATTGCCAGAACAATTATCTCGCCTATAGTTTTGCCTGTTGGTATTCTCACTTCGTTTATTGGTGCACCGTTATTTATATTTTTATTGTTAAAAGGAAAGGGGAGGAGTCAATGGTAAAGATAGAGATTCAAAATCTGGGTTTTAGCTATAACGGAATTTTGGTTTTAAAGAATTTCAGCGAAGATATAAATAAAGGTGAATTTGTTGGAGTTGTCGGACCGAATGGTTCGGGAAAAAGTACGCTTTTAAGGTGTTTAGACCGTATATTAAAACCTAAGTACGGACAAATATTTCTGAACGGCAAAAACATCCGGAAATTGAGTAGAAATGATTTGGCAAGACAAATTGCTTATGTTCCGCAAAAAGAAAGTAATACTTTTCCTGCAACTGTTTTTGATACTGTTTTGATGGGAAGAAAACCGCATATCAACTGGATGCCCGTGAAAAAGGATTTGGACATTACTTCAAAAGTTATTGAAATGCTTGACCTGACTGATATTGCTTTTAAAGATATAAATCAGTTAAGCGGCGGGCAACGGCAAAGAGTATTCATAGCCCGTGCCTTAGCTCAACAACCCGAAGTGCTTTTATTAGATGAACCAACTGCCAATCTTGACCTTCGTCATCAAATGGAAGTTATGAATATACTAAAATCTCTCACTAATAAAGATATTACTATAATCATTGCTATCCACGATTTAAACATGGCTTTGCAATATTGTAATAAATTGATTATGCTGAAAGATGGTGAGATTTTCGCAAAAGGAGGAAAAGATATTATAACTACTGATACTATTGAAAAACTTTACGATATTAAAGTAAACATCATTAAAGAGAATGAAAGGATTTTTATAATTCCTGAACATAAGGCATCTGGAAAAAAACATACAAATTAGAAATGCAACTTCTAATTTGTATGTTTTTCTGTTACAAAAATACAAAAATTCTGTCATTATATTAATTCTAAATTTAAATTTGTAAAAAAGTTTAATAATCAATTTGTAGTTTATTTTTGCCAAATAACATGTAGCCATTGCTACTGCTACTTGTTTTTAAAAATAATGTGTAATCTAAGAACTCATATAGTATGATGAATATAAAAGAAATAGGAGTGGTTAAAAGTAAATTTATAGAGCCGACAAATCCTACTGAAATGAAAAAGCACGAAAGCACTATCATCATTAAAAAAGAATTTATTGACGGGTTGTTTAAAATTGAAGACTCAGAATTTATTGATGTAGTGTTTGGCTTTCACAAATCAAAAGGATATGATTTAAAAACCATAACTTTTACTGGTGAATTAAAGGGAGTTTTCGCATCCCGGAGCTCCAGGCGACCAACATCCATCGGAATCACAACAGTAAATTTATTAGAACGGAAAGGAAATGAATTAAAAGTTAAAGGACTTGAT
>JAUXFX010000244.1 GCA_030622635.1 Bacteroidota bacterium | reverse complement strand
TCAGCTTTTGTTGAAAACTGTTTAATATCCTGAGAATAAACCAATCCGTCAATTAAAATAAAAAATAATATGAGAAGTAAACGATTTATCCTGATCATTATAAATTAAAAGATTACAAGTAAAAAACTTAAAAAAATTAATTTTATTATCTGATGAAACATGCAGCAGCCCAATTATTTTTTGAAGTGTATTTAATAAATCTAAGGTTATTTTTTTCAGCAGTTGCTTTCAGTGCAGGTAAATCCTTTTTATAGAATCCGCTAATTAGCAGAATACCTTTATTTTTCAAAGATTTACTGTACACAGGTAAATCCTGCAATAACACATTACGATTAATATTGGCAACTATTTTGTCAAAACTTTTATTTTGCAATAAAGATGAGTCGCCGAAAAAAACATGAATATTTGTAATATTATTTCTTTTAATATTTTCAATACTGTTTTTATAAGCCCATTCATTGTTATCAATAGCTGTAATTTCTTCGGCTCCTAATTTTGAACAAAGTATTGCAAGAACTCCTGTACCGCATCCCATATCCAAAATGTTTTTACCTTTTAAATCTTCATTTAAAAGCAGTTCAATCATCATTGCTGTAGTTTCGTGATGTGCAGTACCAAACGACATTTTGGGCTCAATTACAATATCATATTTTATATTTTTATCCTGAGAATGAAATGGCGCTCTTATCGAACATTTTCCGGCAATAATAACAGGCTCATAATTACTTTCCCATAAAGCATTCCAGTTTTTATCTATAATAATTTTTTTAGTAAATCCAATTTTAAGGTCACCGGCAATTTTTTCAATTTCGTCGGATATATTTTTTTCAGAAAACTCCTTTTCAGAAATATAAGCATAAACACCATTTTCAGCTTCAGCAAAACTTTCAAAGTCAATTTCAGCTAAACGGGCAATTACGATTTCACGTAATTGTTCAGATAGAATATTGCGGCAATATATCTCGATATAATTCATGAAAAGCTCTCAATAATCTTAACAAACTCTTCGGCTTTCAGTGATGCTCCGCCAATCAATCCACCATCAACATCAGGATTTGCAAAAAGTTCTTTTGCATTTTTCGAATTACAACTGCCACCATAAAGTATTGTAGTATTTTCTGCAACTTCATCACCATATTTTTTTGAAATAATTCCACGGATAAATGCATGCATTTCCTGAGCCTGTTCAGGGGTGGCATTAACACCTGTTCCGATTGCCCATACAGGTTCATAAGCTAACACTATTGTTTCAAATTGTTCCGGATCCAAATGCCATAAAGCATCCGTAATTTGTTTTTCAACAATATTAAAATGGTTATTTGCCTCTCTTTCGGGCAAAAGCTCACCACAACAGAATATAGGAATAATATCATTTTTTAACAAAATATTTACTTTTCCGACAAGTAATTTACTACTTTCATTAAAATATTTTCTTCGTTCCGAATGACCAATTATACAATACTCCACATCCATTGATTTTAGCATAGGTGCTGATATTTCGCCTGTATAAGCACCAAATTCATAATTACTAACATTTTGTGCCCCAACTGCTATTTCAGTTTCATCGGTTATATCGGTTGCAAGCTCCAAATACACAAATGGCGGACACAAAACAACTCCGACATTATCCAAATTATTATCTCTGATTATCTCAATAATTTCATTTATCAGATCATCAGCTTCTGAAAATGTTTTGTTCATTTTCCAGTTACCTGCTACAATTTTTTTTCTCATTTTTTTGTGTTTTTAAAATAATTACTAAGAAATAATTTGCTAAATTAGAAATACAATTATTATAATGGTAATTATTATTTAATTTTGTTTTAATTATGTTATTTCGTATAGCTGCAGATTTATTAGTAGTTATCCACTTCGGATTTATCTGCTTCGTAGTAATTGGTGGATTCTTAGTTTTGAAATGGCGGTGGGTTATTTTTTTGCATGTTCCTGCTGCTATTTGGGGAGCGCTGATTGAGTTTCAGGGCTGGATTTGTCCTATTACTCCACTTGAACAGCAACTCAGGCATATCAGTGGCCAGACAGGATATACTGGTGGATTCATTGAGCACTATATACTACCAATAATTTATCCTTCATACCTCACCCACGAAGTACAGATAATACTTGGAAGTTTCGTTGTAGTGATAAACATTGCAGTTTATGGCTGGATAATATCGAAGTACATTCGTAACAGGAAGGAAAGGCATAGGTTATAAATTAACGCAACATATTATTGATTTTTAAAATCAATACATTTTTTACATGAATTATTAAGAAGTGCCTGAATGAAAACGTTGTTTCTTATCATTTTGAATAGTTTTCATTCAGGTACTAAATATTGTATTGTTAGCTTATAATTGGATTAAAAAAATAGTTATTCTCTATTTCAAAAGCATCATTCTCTTTGATTTGGAAAAATATTTTCCTACTTTCAATTGGTAAAAATAAATTCCGATGGAAACCGTTTTGCCACTATTATCCGTCCCGTCCCAAATCACAGAATGTTGTCCTGCTTCCATATTTTGACTTATAAGAGATTTAATCTTTTGCCCTTTTAAATTATAAATCACCAATTCTGTGTTCTCTGTGCTTGAAAAAGAAATCGTTGTGCTTGTGTTGAATGGGTTAGGATAATTTCCAATTAATTGTGATGCTATAGGCACAATATTTTCATCTACAGAAACATATTCAACAACATGAATGTAATCCTCTTTAATTTTTGTGTCTTCATTGTAGGCATTTGATGAAATAAGTGTAACAGTATAATATCCCTGTTCATTGTATGTCCATTCAGGATTCTGATCATACGAATCAATTACTCCATCGCTGTTAAAATCCCATTCCCATTCGGTTGGATAACCTGATGTCAGGTCTGTAAATTCCACAGTAAATGGAGTTGAACCTTCTGTATATGAAGCTATAAAATCAGTAGAGATTAATGTTGTAAATTCATAAGCACCCATTTCAATTCTTCCATCCAGAACACGCGGATTTCCGGCAAAATCAAATTCAGGAAGATTAAGCCCTGTTGTATCCGGAATACCGGCATTTATACAGGGTGAATTTTCAAGTAATGAATACAGATGCTCCCCCGTAAAAGCAAATAAAGGATCTTCATCAATGTTACCTTCCAGCCAATTCATAGTTACAGTAGCAGGTACCTCAATTCCTGCTTCTCCACCTTGAATATCACAATATGATATTGTGATTTCGGTTGGATAGGTTGGACTATCATTTATTCCAATTTCATCGGGACTATTATTCCACATAATACAATCTACAAAAGTGACAATAGTTCCAAACGATACCCAACACGCACCTGCCATTTCGCAGAAATTATCGCTAATAGTAACATTTGTGAATACGGCAGTACATGTCCCAACTAAAATACCGGCTCCAAGGCTACCCCAATTACCAAAACTACCGGAATTGCCAGTGATTACTGAATTACTTAAATTGACGGTTCCATCATTCCCAAAAAACACTAATCCACCACCGGTGCCTTCAGCATAATTATCAGATACCATTACATTATTTATAATTAAAGAAGCTGTATCGGTGAATTCTCCACCTCCGCCTGACCATGCGGAAACATTTCCTGACATTTCGGAATTTTCTATAACAATAGTTCCACCCTGACAATGAATACCACCTCCTGAAAAATTAGAATAGTTATCTAACGCTTTAACTTTTGTCAG
>JAUXFX010000256.1 GCA_030622635.1 Bacteroidota bacterium | reverse complement strand
TATGATCAAGTTTTATATTCAATGGATTTTTTTCTCTATTAGGATTATAAGAACTATTTCCTTTATACCTGACCCCAACACTATCAAACTGCACGCCATTAATAATCACACTGCCCACCAGCCTCTCTTCGTTGCCAGCCTCAAATAAACTATCCAGTATTTCGTCCCAATTTGATTGCGAAAAACTAATATCAATTGTATTGACAGTATTGATATCGTAAAAATCCTGGCTGTAAATATTTATTGAAAATGATACCCAGATTGCTGTACTCAGTAAAATAAGTTTTTTCATCCTTTTATCAATTAGTTTTACTTTGCATTCTTCGTACCACTTCAACAACCATTGCTCTTGGTGTCAGGCGTACGGAATTTGCTAACAGGTAATTTTTAAAACCATGAATAGCCACTGTTTTTCCTTTCAGCATAGCTTTGTATCCATATTCTGCAACTTCCTTTGAAGTAGGGAGCTTTTTCCCTTTCACCAAATTACTTTCTTCCATAGCTGCTGCTGACTGGAATCCACTTTCAGTCGGGCCGGGACATAATGCCGTTACCGTAATGCCTTTTTTTCGAACTTCATTGTCTATCGCTTCTGAGAAGTGCAAAACAAATGCTTTTGTAGCGTAGTACACCGCCATAGCCGGACCGGGTTGAAAAGCTGCCGTTGATGCAACATTCATAATCTTCCCGTTTCCACGTTTTACCATCTCTTTTAAGTATAACTTACACAATTGCGTGAGAGTTGTAATATTAAGATTGATCATTCGCAATTCTTTATCCCAACTTGTTTCGTAAAACATTCCATAGTCACCAAATCCTGCATTATTAATTAGATAATCAATTTGAATACTTTGCTTAGAGGTCTCATCATATACTTCTTTAGCAGCATCAATCAACGATAAATCTTTTTCAATAACATATACAGTTATATTATAAATTTTTTCTAAGTCCAGTTTCAATTTTTCTAATTTGGATTTATTCCTTGCAACCAATACTAAATTATCACCATGTGAAGCGTGGACCTTCGATAATTCTAACCCTATTCCACTGGATGCTCCGGTTATCAATGCTGTTTTTTTCATTTCTAATTATTTCTTTTTGTTTTGATTATTAGTCATATTCCTGAATCATCTATAACTATTTGTTGATCTGTTTTATTTTAATAAGGGAGAAGTTTTATTTATTTTTGTAAAGGATGGTTTATGCCTCGACTTGTCAGGAAGAGCCGTATGAGCTGAGAGGTATGGATGTGTTCCTTGTGTGGCGGAGGCAGGCAAGCTTTTTGACAAGTTTTGATTGTGGGTTGAAATTAATTTAACATAGATTGGCTTAATATTTGCTTTTGTTTGATTTTTATTTTAATGAAATTATAAATTGAAAAAAGTACTCTCTATCTTATTTCTTTTTATTTTTCTGTATAACCTAACCGGTTATTATGCCGTATTTAAAGCATTGCAATATCAGGTTAGGAATGAAGTAAAACAAAGAATAAAACAATCTGTACCTGATGATGAACTTGTTTTAATTACTGTTTCTATTGCTGATAACAAGAGTTTAACATGGACAAAGCCGAATAAAGAATTCAGGTATAAAGGTGAAATGTATGATATAGTCAGTCAGGAAACAAAAGAAGATATGATATTATACTATTGTATCCATGATTTTAAAGAAAGTAAATTATTTGCAAATTTAGACGAGCATATTCAAAGACATATTGCGGATAATCCGAAACAAAGAAAAAAAGCTGAAAACCTGTTAAAAAAGATAACTAAAGATTATTTTATTCGGGTTTTAATAATTAACCATTCTCCCAAAGCCCTCCCAAATCTGAAATATAAAAATTATTTACAGGCATATAATTCAATCTTTCTTGACATATTAACCCCGCCACCCAAATTGACATAATTACTTATCTATATTTGAATCAAGTTGTAATCAATACTGTATTACATCATTAATGGATACATGTGAGTATACCAATGATAATATATGTTATTGTGATTGGTGTTGGTGAATTTTACATATATTGCCGGTATAATTGTATCCGTAAGAATTATTATATTTAATAAAATTTAATTAAACCAAATATTAAAATGAAGTTTTTTTATATAACAAGCATACTATGCTTTATTTCAGTTTTGGGAATTACTCAAACTGTAAAGGTTGTAGATAAAACGAATTTGCAGCCGGTTGAAAATGTTTTTATTTTCAGTAAAGACAAATCAGCATTAACAAATATTAAAGGAGAAGCTGATATAAGCAATTTTGGAAATAATGATAACCTGACCTTTCAACACTCGTCTTTTAAAAACTATTTTATAAGTTATAAAGATTTGGAAAGTGTAAATTTTAATGTAAAATTGGATGAAAGCGTCATTAATTTGGACGAAATTGTAGTTTCAGCTAACCGTTGGGGACAGAAAAAAAATGAAGTTCCAAATAAAATAACGACTATTTCTGCAAAAGAAGTTGCATTTACCAATCCGCAAACAACGGCAGATTTACTTGCAATATCTGATGAAGTATATATCCAAAAAAGCCAATTAGGCGGGGGTAGCCCAATGATACGGGGATTTGCTACCAACAGAATTCTAATTGTTGTTGATGGAGTAAGGATGAATAACGCTATTTATCGAAGTGGAAATTTGCAAAATGTAATATCTCTCGATGCAAATAATATTGAAAATGCAGAAGTGATTTTCGGGCCAGGTTCTGTTATTTATGGAAGTGATGCAATTGGAGGAGTTATGGATTTTTATACTTTACAACCCAAAGTATCTACTACAACAGATAAATTGGATTTTTCCGCAAATGCCTTAACAAGATATTCAACGGCAGACAATGAAAAAACAGGGCATGTTGATTTTAATATCGGTACTAAAAAGTGGGGCTTTTTATCAAGCATTACTTATAGCGATTTTGATGATTTAAAGATGGGGAGTAAAGGAAATAATGAGTATGTACGTCCGGAATATGTTGATTGGATTAATGGGCATGACAGCATTGTGAAAAACGATAATGAAAACATACAAAAGTTTTCAGGTTTTAATCAAATTAATTTAATGCAGAAAATCAGCTTCAGACCAAGCGAAAAATGGGACATTAATTATGGATTTCATTACTCCGAATTATCTGATGTGCCGAGATACGACAGGCTGATACAATACAAAGATGACAAGCTTAAATATGCCGAGTGGTATTATGGCCCACAGAAATGGATGATGAGTGTTGTTAATGTGATATAT
>JAUXFX010000135.1 GCA_030622635.1 Bacteroidota bacterium | reverse complement strand
TTTATTTCATCAAGAAAAGCATCACTTTTGAGGAAATAAGAAGTAGGGTAAGGATGTGTTTCAATATTTGGATAATTTATATTGATTTTTGAAAATAATTTAAGGTTCTCAAAAATATTTTTACCGAATTTGTCGGAAACAATTAATAAGTCAATATCCGACCATTCATGCATTTTGTCTTGAGCAGCAGAACCAAATAAATAAACTTTATAAAAATTCAATCCATTTTTTTGGCAATCATTTTTAAATGATTTTGCTGTTTTTATTGCAGTTTCTCTATTAACCATAACCTTATCTTATTAGATTTTTCAATGTAATTTTTAGTAAAATTTTTATTACAGATTGACTTTATATTTGAGATATACTCAGGATATATGCCTTCTAACTGAAATCTATTAATATTTAGCAAAAATTCTTTCTATTCTTCTGTTGTATTCAAATTTGTCTTAGAGAGTAAGTAAATTAAATTGTGGGTTCTTGGAGGTGTATTTTCAGTGTTATGTGCTATCCATAATGCTTTACAAAGCTTTTCCAGAACCAGATGTGACCAAAACAGTGCATGTAAATATTTTTTATTCTTAAAAAGAATCTGTGCTGTTTCCCAATCATCACCTGATTGATCAACCCAATAATCAATATGTTGCTTTTTTGTTTTCATTCTGATTACAAATATAGTTATTTTTATTATTACAACTAATCCGTTTTTTTATTTCAATAAATTGGTTATAAAAAATCAGACTGTCGGGTTCTTTGTAAGTACTATTGAACTGGGAAATAAGGATAATCCATATGACTGAAAGAAATCCGTACGACCAAAGGAAGTCCGTATGGATGGACGGACGCCCAGCGGTCGTAAGGAAAATAAGGAAAATAGGGGGAATAAAGGAAATAGGGGGAATACAGGAAATATAGGGAATAGAGGAAATATAGGGAAACCATCATTCCATCATTCCATCACTCCATTACTCCATTACTCCAGCACTCCATCACTCCATCATTCCATCACCTTTATCCTTATACCCCTTATAACTGGAGTGCAGAAGATTTAACCATTTAGCCATTCAACCATTTAGCAATTTAACTATTTAACCATTTTCGTCATCTCCATTACCTTATTAAAATCAATATCTCCCAAAACCAATATTACAATTATTTCATTTTCGTCTTTAACTGCCAAAAGGTATTCATTTAAATTTTCTGTTTCATCTTTTAACATGTAAAATCCTATTTCCTCACCGCTTTCACGTATATCAATCACTTGCTCGTAATCATTTTTCTTAACGACCTTCATCACCTTATTATAAAATTCAATTTTTTCAGATTTAATGATTTTTATGCTTCCAACCTGGTCAAGCAGTTCTTTATACTCAATTGCTTCTTTGTCGTTTCCGGGATTGATCTCAATAGCATCTGTTGTGATAACAACCGATGTATATCCATCTTTTTCATTGTATTTATCAAATAATTTTGACATGGGCGACTTTTGCCCGAATAATACTGAAGGAATTATCATCAATATTATTAAACTTATTTTTAATACTGTTTTTTTCATTTGTTTATATTTTAGTGGTTAATAATTTTTCTGATACTTATAATTTTTAGAAAAATTCATGTTCAGAAATTAGAAATCCATAAGGACAAGTTTGGATATTTGAAATTAGGCTGTTAAAATAAGTTTTCCCAAATTTCGAATTTCATTATATAATCATTCCCTTGCCTGCCCTGTAATAAAATGTATAGGGTGTGTTCAAATTAAATCTAAATTCTAAAATCTAAAATTTTAAATCACTCCCAAGTACCCGGAATAAATCATTTTAAGAAAATAATTTAGTACAGCTATGAACGCTTACTATTATTCCTTATTCTCTTCCTCTAATTTATCAAGATTTTCAAGTCCATTAATTTTCATAGACTTTGAAATCTTAGAAATTGTTTTCATATTAATATCACCGAATATACAAATTAAAGCATTATCATCTCCTTTACCACCGGCTATCATAAGCAACTCGCTGATTCTTCCATTTTTCTTTTTGATTAAAAATTTAACATCACTGTCTTTTTCATGGATAACCATTAGTTCTTCGTATTCCTCAACAGGCAGGTCTACCATTATATCATCATAAAAATTACCTTTGAAATCGCTGTCTTCAACTGCTAAAATTTTAATTCCCTCAATACCTTCCATTGCTTCTTTAAATTCTTTATTTTCCTCGTCGGTTTCAATTTGTGAAAACAGTCCAAACAAACTTTTGTTAATTGTAATAACGGTAATACCATCCTTACCTGAGTATTTTTCAAACAGTTTTTTAACAGAACTGTCTTGTGCATTTAACATTATCGGAAATATTAATAATGCAATAATTGCTAATTTAAAAATTGATTTTTTCATGATTTAAAATGTTAATTGTCTGTTGTTCGGGCAGACAGGTTAATAATTATTTGTTGATATTTATAAAACTTTGATAACTTATTTAATTCATTAATACTTGTATTAATATTTGATATTTTGCTTAATTCCCCGACACCTTCATCAAAACGAGTGGCAGCCTGGCTAACCGGCTGAATGCCGATATTTAATTTTTGGGAAACAAACAATAATGCTTTTTGGGTTTCGGCATAAGCAAGCTGGGGATCATTAAAAGTGTTTTCAAATTTATTTGTAACTGAGTTTAATTGAATAAACAAGCTGACTATTATTAAAATACCGGCAGCAACACCCGAAATGATATAAATATAATTTCTCCGCTTCCTTTTGATTGAAATAATTTTTTCTTTTTCTATGTTTTCAAGAATTTTTTCATCAAATGAGTCATTTAAAAAGTTTTTCCTTTTTTCTTCTGAAAAATATTCAAACTGTGGTTTTAATGATAAAAGATGTTTGGGAATAATATCTTTTGCAAAGAACTCCCTCAACTGCTTTTCTTCATCAAGAGAAGTATCACCGTTAAAATATTTTTCCAGTAATTTTTCAATTTGTTGAGAATTCATAATTTTGGGCTTTAATTAAAACATCTCTGACTTTTTTCCTCGCTCTTGATAAATTCACTCTGATTGTATTTAAACTTAAACTTAATATTTCTGCAATCTCATCAAAATCACATCCTTCAATATCGCGAAGCTGTATTATCATTCTTTGTTGTTCGGGTAATTCATCAATAATTTTATGCACTTTATTCAATGTATCTGTTATTTCCGTATGATCATAAGGTGTTGATTCATTTATGGTTTCGTTAACAACAGTTAGTTCGGATGTTTTGTGTTTTGTTGATTTTAATTTATCGAGACATAGGTTTTTTGTAATTACCATTGCAAATGCTTCTATACTGCGATATTCTGTTAGCTTTTCTTTTTTTGACCATAATCTTATAAATACTTCCTGAACCGTATCTTCAGCATCTTCAGTGCTGTTAAGCAATCGTTTTGCAAAACGAAACAGTTTGTTTTTAATAGGAAGCACTTCCGATTTAAATTCTTCAACGGTCATGTAAAACGCTTTTTTATTAAGACGAATAAATGAATATTTTATTACAGAAAACAGGAATTGATTAATAAACTGATTAGTTACAAATTTACTACTTTTGCAAATAATCAAAAAAACAAATGAAAGCATTATTTCTTAATAGTTCACATAAATTTATATTTCTGTTTTCTTTTTTAGTTCTTGCTGTAATTTCAACTTCAGGTCAAGATACAATCCTGAACCCGGACTCTCAGTTAGCTGATACGAATAAACCTGATAATAAAGCTCAATCAGATATTGAATATTATAAAAAAGATTTTATCCGTAACGACAACTACATTTATAAAGACAATATAAAAACAGTTTTACTTTATAGAGACGGATGGGAAATGTCGGACCCTGTCATCAGGCTTAATTCCGATGAAAAATTACGGCTGTCGTTTGACGACCTTGATGCTGATGTAAAAAATTATAACTACACAATCACTCATTGCGATGCCGGCTGGCAAACTTCCGACATACAAAAATCAGATTATATCAATGGATTTCAGCAGGATTATATTGAAAATTATCAATCTTCATTTAATACAACCCGGCCATACACTCATTACGATTTGATATTCCCGACAGATTATTTACAGATTACAAAATCAGGGAACTATATTTTAAAAGTCTTTACAGGAGATGATTCTGAAAAAAATATAGTTTTTACTTGGCGATTTATGGTCGTTGATCCAAAGGTATCGGTTAAAGGAAAAATTAAAGTTCCAACAAGCATTGGCGACAGGGATTACAAGCAGGAAATTGATTTCATCATTTTTAAGCAAGCTTATAATATTTCAAACCCTTATGGCAACCTAAAAGTAAAAATTTTTCAAAACGGCCGTACGGATAATGCTATTGAAAACCTGAATCCCTCTATGATAAGGGGTGATGAAATAATTTATGATTACGATCAGGAAAATGTATTTAACGGAGGAAATGAATTCAGGGAACTTGACATAAAAGATTTCAGATATCAATCTGAAAGAATAAAAAATATTTTATATGATGAGAATGGTTACCAAATTTATTTATGGAATGATGAGAGACGACCTTATAAATACTATCTCTCAAAAGAAGACATAAACGGGAAAAAGCTCATTCAATCGGAAAAAAACACCAATCCCGATATAGAAGGCGATTATGCCACGGTTCATTTTTTCCTCCCCTATCCTGCCCCGCTTATTGACGGAAATATATATGTATTGGGAGCTTTAACCGACTGGAAATTCACTGAAGAAGGAAAACTTAAATATAATTTTGAAAAGCACGGTTATGAAACTTCAATCTATTTAAAACAAGGATTTTACAATTACATATATGTATTTCTTGAAAACGGACAAACAAAAGGGGATGTAACTTTAATTGAAGGCAATCATTTTGAAACGAACAATGAATATACTATTTACGTGTATTACCGTGAACCCGGAACATTTTATGATAAGCTTATTGCTGTTGAAAAATTGCACAGATAAAATTTAATCTAAAAAAATTATATTATCTTTATAAACAAAATAAGTTCAGAAATTTAAAAATAATTTTTCCAAATAATGGAATACTTTACCAAATATAGACTTTGCGATTTTTACAAATAGTTAACATACACCAAATTACTATCTTGGCATTTAAATTGATAAATATAAGTTTTATTTTATAAAGCCATCGGATGACTGATTTGCAAAATACCATCAGAAAAATAAAGATATGTATAAGTTAATTAAAAAGTCATCCGATGGCTATCAAATATTTATTTCTTAGACCATGTTTAATTACAAATCTTTTAAAAAACCCTTATGAAAACAATTAATTTTAAATCCGGCTTTTTTTTCATTGTAATTTTATCAATGATATTTTTTGTTTCATGTAAAAAAAATGATTCGTCAGATAATAATTACAAGGAATTAACAATGGAAGCCCTTATAGTCAGCCCTGATTTTAAATGGGAAACAGGTAAGGATATTTTTATTAAGATTTATGCTAAGGATAATTATGATAACCCGCTTCCAAATGTAAAATTCGATCTTTATACAGATGACCCGGAAAATGGTGGTTTATATATTCTTAGCGGCGCAACTGATGATAACGGGCAATTCCTGTTAGACTATGAAATACCTGCATATTTTACAGAACTTGTGATCACCACAAAATATATAGGTTTACCAAATATGGCAATAGTTCCTGTTACTGACGAAGGAATTATTCATACGTTTGGTGGTTCATCCAAGAAATCAGCTACAAAATCTTCTTCAGAACAAAAAAATATAAATTTTGAATTTAAGTATCTTGGAACTTATGATAATAATGGAGTACCTGATTATCTTGAACCTGTGAACGATGAGATTGATTCCGAATTTCTTATTGATATTAACAACACTCTTCCCGAACAGATTGAATTACCGGAAAGTCATCCGCAATATTTTGACGAAAACAATCGTCATGACCTTTCTTTGTTAGACCCATGCGATGTTTATATTACATTTGTTCACGAAGGTGCAGGATACAAGAATGTATTAGGATTTTATACTTTTGAAACAGATAATCCTCCTGCTTCAGTTGATGAAATAGATTCAATTACAATTATTTTCCCAAATGTTTCTTTTGAAGGCAGCGGTGGCGGATTGGTTTCAGGAAACAAAGTTCATATCGGACAATATCCGGCTAACACAACAATCGGATGGATATTATTGGCAAACGGATGGCAGGGAGGCCAGGTTACTAACAGCTATTATAAATTTTATTCAAATCCTGATTTTAACCCTGAAAACAACGTTGAACTCCGACAACACAGTGTTTTCCTTAATGACCTTGGAAGAAGCCTTATCCTACTCGGTATTGAAGACCTGAAGAGAGAAGGTGGTTGGTGTGATCACGATTTTAATGATGCAATTTTTTATATTACAGCCGACCCTGTTCAGGCAGTTGATTATTCAAATCTTCCAATGATTGACTATACTGGTAATGATACTGATTCCGATGGTGTTACAAATAATTTTGATGATTATCCTGAAGACGCAAGCCGTGCATTTAATAATTATTTCTTTACACTGGGTACATACGGAACAATTGCTTTTGAAGATATGTGGCCCGGTATTGGAGATTATGATTTTAATGACCTTGTGATTGATTATAACTTTAATCAAATTACAAATGCTGATAACCTGGTTGTTGAAATTTATGGTAAATTTATTTTAAAAGCATTTGGTGCAAGTTTTCATAATGGATTTGGTATTGACCTTGGGATCAGTCCTGATATGATAACAAGCGTTACTGGTTACAAAACACAGGAAGCATGGGTTAACCTGAACTCCAAAGGACTGGAAAATAATCAAACCAACGCTGTAATTATTGTATTTGACGATACTTATCATCTAATGTCTCATACCGGAGGTATTGGTGTTAACACAAATTCATCCTATCCTTTCGTAACTCCAGATACAATAAATATTCATATCCTTTTATCAGAACCGGCTGCACTGGAAAATATTGGTATTCCACCATACAATGCTTTTATGATAGTTGATCAGGAAAGAAGCCATGAGATACATTTACCAGACCATGCTCCGACCGATTTAGTGGATCAATCGCTTTTTAATACTTACCGTGATAGTTCTAATCCTTCAACAGGAAGGTATTACAAAACCGAAAATAACTTACCATGGGCAATCAAAATTATTGAACAATTTGAATATCCTGTTGAAAAAGTTGAAATTCTTCAGGCTTATCTAAAATTTGCAGATTGGGCTCAAAGCAACGGTAGCACTTACTACGACTGGTATAAAGATATCAGCGGTTATCGTAATAGCAATAATATTTATACTGTACCTGAATAAATAGATAACAACGACTTTATGGATAGACACTGATTATTCATACCTCAACGATTCAATCGGGTCAAGCCTGGCAGCTTTTGTAGCAGGTATAATTCCTGAGATTAGAGCAACAGCCAGACAGAGTACCACACCTAATGCGATCCATGCCCATGGAATGATAAATGCACTTCCGATGATAAGCGAAAGTATATTTCCGATTACTATACCTAAAATAATTCCAAGTGCACCACCTATCTGTGCGATAACAATTGCCTCAGCTAAAAATTGATTTCTAATAGTTCTGCTTGTTGCACCAATAGCTTTTCTGATACCTATTTCGCGTGTACGTTCAGTAACCGAAACCAACATAATGTTCATCAGTCCGATGGCAGCACCAATCAATGTTATCAATCCGATTATTGTGGCAGCAAGAGTAACATATTTAATCAGGTCAATGAGCATCTCGGCAACAGTATCACTTTTTGCTATTCCAAATGTATTTTCTTTGCCCAATGGATCCTCCCTGATAATCCTGAAAAGACCGGTAGCTTCACCAATAGCAGGTTCAAGGTCCTGAGGATTTTTTGTCATTACATTTATTCTATAATTCATATTCGGGCGCGAAAAATATTGCCTTACATTTGATAACGAGAGTAAACAAGTTCTATCAACGTTATATCCAACACTTGAACCTTTTTCTTTTAAAACCCCAATAACCCTGTATTTACCGGGACCTACGGAAATAATCTTTCCAAGTGGGTTTTCTTTATTTTTAAACAAAATATTTACCAGCTCATTTCCAATAATTGCAACATTCGAACCGTAATAAACTTCATTACTATTAAAATTTCTTCCTTTGGCAATTTCCAATCCGGCTGTAATTAAGTAGTTTTCATCAGTTCCGATAACAGAAGAGTTAGGATTTGTTTTTTCTGATTCATACTTTAATGTTGCAACACCTGTCCCCCAAATATAAATCGAAGTATAAGCCGGAAATTCAAATTCTTCTTTAAAAGTCATAGCTTCATCATAAGTAATCGGAGCATATTGTTTTGGACGGTTATGATTAGGTCCTATCTGAATTACTAATTGCCGGTTACGAATGGTGAAAGTATTTGACCCCATCATAGCAAAATTTTCATTAAGAAAATACTTAATGGAATCTATTGCCGTAAGAATACCTACAAGTGCCATAATACCAAAGGCAATGATCATTACAGTAAGTATGGTACGCAATAAATGACTTTTTATTGATTCTAATGAAATCCTTATATTCTCTAATACTAATCCCTTCATTAATTTCTAATTTCTAATTATTTCCTTTGCATTAATCCGTAATTATCCACAATAACTCCCCTCCTTTTTTTAAGGAGGGACTGGGGGGTGGTTTTTTAACTATCTTATTCTACCACCCCTAACACCTCCTAATCATAGGAGGGGAATATGTTTTGTATAATTTCCAATTCTCAATTCTCAATTCTCAATTCTCAATTCTCAATTCTTAATTCTCAATTCTCAATTCTCAATTCTCAAATCTTAATTCTCAATTCTCAATTCTT
>JAUXFX010000182.1 GCA_030622635.1 Bacteroidota bacterium | reverse complement strand
TATCAATCAGCGAATTTAACCGGTCTTCAATATTCTGATTTACTTTTTCAATGAAAAATGGGATTTCAAAGCCTTTCATAGAAACTAAAATGGCTTTAGCAGTTAGATTTATATTGTCAATTACAAATTCGTTATTTTCAACTCCTTCGGCTAATATTTCGCTGATCATTTCTATTTCCTGATTATCAAAAACCTCTCTTATATTTTCAATAATCTTGAAATCCTTCAGATAGTCATTCCGCAAAGCATCATAATAGTTAGCCAGTTCATTAATAGTCATCATACGGGTTAGCATGTAATCTTTCAATTTTTCCTTAGCGTTTGATTCACTGAAAATTATTTTATTTAATTTACCTCTTAAAATATCAACCTCCTTTTTAATTACTGCTTTATATATTTCCTCCTTATTTTCAAAATAAGTATAAATGGTTCTTCTCCCTTTTCGGGCTGCAATAGCAATATCGCCTATAGAAGTTTTATCAAACCCAAACCTTTGAAAAATATTCCGGGCTGTTTCCAAAATGATATCCTTAGAACTTGTAATTGTCATAATTAATAATTTTTAATATTACTCAACTGCACAAATTATGTTTTATTGTGCAAAATTAAATTATTTTATTATTATAGCAACTTATTTTAAAAAAGTTTGGCTTAATAGACAAAAAGTGATTAATAATTTTGTTTTTTTACATCTTTCCATGACGCAAGATAGAAATAAGAAGCCAAAATCCTAAAAGCCCTGCTGCAATAAAACCGACAACACCAATAACAGGAATATCATTCCACATCGGAGGGATTTTTGAAAGTACTATTAATGAGGAGCCAACTATTATTGAAGCTAAAACAATAGCAAAAGAAATTCGATTACTGATCCGTTCGTGTGTGCCAAGCATAGAATCAAGTCCTTTATGCTCAATATCCATCTTTATTGTGCCGTTTTTTACTTTTTCGATAATCTCGCGAATCTCAAAAGGCAATTCTTTCATCAGTTGCCCCAATTCTTCAGCAGAAATGTATAAGTCTTTTGCGATTTTGCGAATGTGCAAACGTTCCCTGACCATCTTCTTAATATAAGGCTCTATATGTACTGCCACATTAAAATCAGGATCAAGTATTTCTCCATTTCCTTGTAAAAGCAGCATTGACCTTCCCAGCAAATACAGATCGGAAGGCATTTTTAAGTTATTTTCAGGATAGAATTTCATTAAATCATTGATCAGGGCAGCCATGTCCATTTGTTCCAACGATTGATTAAAATACCTATCTATAAGTTCTGTGATCTGTAATTCCAGCTTCTGGATTTTTACTTCGCCATCTGTTTCACATAATCTGAGTAAATTCCTGATAATTTTGTCGATATCGCGATGAATTGCTCCGGCAGCCATCGATGTGATTAATTCTCTGGTGGTCCGGGTAAGTGTTCCCATCATTCCATAATCAAGGAAACAAATCACGTTTTCAGGTAATACCAAGATATTACCCGGGTGAGGATCAGCATGGAAAAACCCAAATTCAAATATTTGTTTTAATACCAGGTCCGCCCCCCTTCTTGCAATAATTTTTTGATCGAGACCATTTGCTTTGATGCTTTCAATATCTGAAATTTTAATGCCCTCAATATACTCCATTGTCAGGATTTTTTTTGTACTAAAATTTCGATAGCATTTGGGAACGTATATGTTTGGGTCTTTCTGAAAATTATTACCAAATCGTTCCAGATTTGAAGCCTCAATAGCAAAATTCAACTCCTTGTGAATAGCTCTTTCAAATTCTTCAACGACTTTAACGATGTTTAAAGATCTCATCTCTTGAACATGCTTTTCCATCATCATAGCGAGATGAAACATTATTTCCAGATCAGTTTCAATGGTCCGGTTAATTCCCGGACGCTGAACCTTAACTACAACTTCCTCTCCTTCAATAAGAATTGCCTTATGCACCTGGGCAATGGAAGCAGCAGCGAGAGATGAATATGAAATACTTTCAAATACTTCCGAAATGGGTTTTCCCAACTCTTGTTCAACAAGGGAAATTGCTTTTTCTCCGGAAAAGGGAGGCACAGAATCCTGGAGTTTTTCCAATTCATTTATTAATTCAATAGGAATTAAATCTGCCCGTGTACTCATTACCTGACCAAACTTGATAAACGTTGGTCCGAGTTCTTCCAAAACAAGTCGCATACGTTCCCATCGCGAAAGAGCAAGAATTGTAGAATCTGTCTTTCTGAAAACGATTTTCCTTCCAAAATCAATAACACTCTCCAATTTGGATTTAGAAATAATATCGACAAATCCATATTTTGTAAGTACACCGATAATTTCCATATAGCGGTTAACATGACGATATGTTCTGCCAATCATTCCGATCTTACGAATCATTCTACTTCTTTGTTTTTTTACTTAGCGAGCTTTGCAACTTATCCAATTGTTTTTGGATTTTTTTCAGGTCTTCATGTGTTGCCACACCTAACTTATCAACAACCTTTTTCACTTCATTATTAATCTTCTCCTCAATCTGCTGCTTAGTTTCTTCCGACTGTTTAAGAAGTTCATCTGCAAATTTACGACCTTCTTCCTTTGTTAACTTTGCCTCTTCGGCAGTTTTTTTTGCAAATTCCTGTACTTTTTCCTTGGTCATCAAACCAATTCCTATTCCTGTAAGGATTCCTTTTTTTAATAAATCAATCATTTTTACCTCCTTTTAATAATATTTATTTTTTTTTACAAATATAACAAATTTACTTATCATCATCTTTCAAAAGCTCAGATGCTTTTGAAAGAATATCGGAAATCAAAACTCCGGCTTCATCTTTTTTCTCTTTAAGGTATTCCTGAGCCTCATTAATTTTTTCAATCATTTCGACAGTTGCTGAATCCAGCTTTTTTGATGCTTGGTAGTTATTATGCTTATACCACCTCTTTGCTGCTTCCAGATTATTATAAGCACTATCGTAAGTATTTTCCGATACTGCAGCTAATCTTGCTTTTAGTAATGTTGCTTCAACATTAATTTCTGATTTAGTATTTTTTATCATACTTTCGGTTTTAAATATTGAAGCATCAATATCATCTTTTGCTTCGGAACTTCCCTTGATAACACTTTCTTTAGCCTTAATTACCAATTGCTTTAATTCGTTCAATATTTTATTACTACTCTTGCCAACCTTCGATTTGGCATCGGATATATACATTAGGGCTTTGTCAAGTTCTTGTTCAGCATTATATTGAGATTTCTCAATTTGTATTGCCAATTTAGCTTTAAGTAAGACAATATTAATTCTAATCATGTCTACTTGGTTGTCTAAATCTGTCTTTAAGCCAACTATATTCTCTTCAACTTCGTTAGTTAGTTTTGACTTATTAGATGTGTTATGCCAAAGGGCTATACTGCTGATAACCACTACGATCACAATTATAATTGTAATTATTATATTTCTCTTTTTCATAATATTATTTATTTTTTAGTTTAATTATTCGATTTTAAAACCATAGATTAACTAGTGCTTTTTATTTTGTTCTTTTTTAATCATTTTTTTATCCCTTTCTGCATACCCGAAAGTGTACTTTTCCCGATTTCAACTGCCCGTCCGTTTAAATCCTTAACATCCTTTTCGGCAGCTTGCATTGTCTTTTTTGTTATAGTATTAATACCTGCTCTAACTCCTTTTAGAGCGCCTTGTGTCACTTCTTTGACATAACTGCCCGATTCTTCTGCTACTTCAGCAGCAGAGGTAAGTACCGTATGAGTAACCTCTTTTATCTTTTCGGTACTGTAGTGTGTTCCGGCAAAAGTCTTTTCTGTTACAGATTGAGCTGCTTTTGCAACAGATTGTTCAATGTCTTTGCCTACGTTTGTTGCTTTATTCATATCAGCAACGATCTGCTTTTTGATTTCTTTAATTTTCATTTTTTGTTCCTCCTTAATAAGTATGTTTATAATATTGTTAATAATCAAATCATAATTCTTAAATAATGTAATTGCAATTTCATGACCTTCAGAAGCAAATTGCTTAGTTGCATTTATTACTGAAGTTTTTTGAAATTTTGTAGGATGTTTCAACCCGTTCAATGAAATATATTTAACTTTTTTCCCATTTGCTTTATAATACAGGTTGATTAGTGTTTCCACTCCAAATCTCGAAGTCTTGATCTTTTCAAGGATTGGGAGTATATCCGATTTTAATACAGTTCTTTCACCTGTAAGGACTTTAAACGGATTAACAGCGTAATTAATTACGGTTTCAGAAGGTTGCCCCAAAACCATATCTGCCTCATCACTCAAAATTGGGGTAATAAGTTCGTCAATATGACAGGGGTTTAAACCATACAGATCAGCATCAATAAAAGCAATGATACCTCCTGTTGATAGTTCTATGCCGGTAGCCATAGCATAGCCTTTACCCATATTTTCTGCAATATCAATGATTTTAAAATCGATTTCATTTTTAAGATGCCACAGAATACGGGATGTTTTATCTTCCGACCCATCATTCACAACAATTATCTCGCTTAATAATTTACTTTGTGAAGCTGCCCTGATAACATTTTCAATAGTATTTTCCTCATTGTATGCACAAATTATTGCACTTATTCTTTTCATATTTAAATATTTTTATTGTTTGACATTTTTAAATTCTTTAATACTTAGTCTTGTAGCAATTTTACCTGCTTCTATCATTTCTTTCGCTTGATAAAACTAATGAAACCGGTTTTTTTATTTTTTCAGTCATGTTTTAATTATTAATAAGAATTTTTTTTCTATTTAATTCCTGTAATTTTTTAACTATCTGTATTGTGGTTTTTCTGGGAATAATCTTCGCAGTTTTAAATAATGAAGCATTTACAAATCCCGGTATTGCTACTTCTTTTCCTGCTTGTAAAGCCTTATATCCATATTTAGCAACATCTTCGGAAGAAGAAAGTAAATTTAGTCTTGACAGATTGGAACCTTCACTCCTTACTTCGTGTTGAAAACCTGATTTTGTAGGTCCCGGACATAAAGTTGTTACTGTAACACCAGTCCCTTTCAATTCGCTTGCTACTGCTTCGGAAAATGATTGAACATAAGCTTTACTTGCATAATAAACTGCCATATACGGACCGGGTTGAAAAGCTGCCATTGATGAAACATTTAATATTTTTCCTTCTTTTCTGTCAACCATTCCTTTTAAAAACAATTTAGTCAATTCTGTTAGTGCAACAATATTAATTTGCATAATTTGCGATATCTTTAATAGCTTTTCGTTATTAAATAATTCAAAATCGCCTATTCCTGCATTATTTACCAAAACATCAATTTCAATCTGTTTTTCTTCTATTTCATTAAATATATTAATGGCTGCATTTGTCGCTGACAAATCTTTTGCAATTATTATAATATCTATATTGTATTTTTTACCAAAATCTTCTTGTATTTCTTTTAGTTTATTCTTACTTCTTGCCACCAAAACCAAATCATAAGAATCTCTTGCAAATAATTTTGTAAACTCATATCCTATTCCCCTTGTAGCACCTGTGATCAATGCTGTTTTTCTTATTTTGTTATTATTCATTATTTATACATTTTAAATACTTATTATTATATTTCTATTTCATCTGTTTATATTTTTGTAGTTAATTTTTTCTCTGCTACTTATGTTTTTTAGAAAAATTTATGTTCAGAAATTTGAAATTGGAAATTATGCTCTAATATAAGTTTTTTTCAAATTTCGAATTTCAAATTTCAAGTTTCATTATATAATCATACTCTTGTGTGTTTTAAATCAGTCATGGACGTTTCATGTAATAAATCACTATATTCATATTCATTAATATTTTCAGTTAATTTAGTTAGTTCTTCATCGTAATTAACCATAGTCTGAAAGTAAATTGCATCTTTTAAAGCTTCGGCTGCTTGTTTGTCTTCAGGTTTTGTTTTATCTGTAATTATGTTTTCTCTGAAATTTTTGTAATGGTCTCTTATTGAACATGGCATCAGATGATTTTTGCGTGTTTTTTCATGATTTTGTTGCCACTTACGTCCGTTTTTCATTAATTCTGACAAAGTTGCATGGGCGAGATTTTTGCCTTCTTTATACAAATTGTATATGTTATCAACATAATAAGGCACGAAAACACAAGGCGTAATATTGCCGTTCCAATCGATATAGATATATCCGTTATGC
>JAUXFX010000159.1 GCA_030622635.1 Bacteroidota bacterium | reverse complement strand
CAGAATAAACAAATGTAAAGTTAATCCGATTACTCCCTGTTCTGCCCAAATTTGTACGTACCAGCTATCAGTTGCAACGTTAGAAAGAAATCCTTGAGGAGAAAAGCGTTTTCCCCATTCACCGGCACTACCGATACCACCCCCGAAAGGTCTTGTTGCAAGGTATGTTTGTAAAATTTTACGGTTTTCCAAACGAACCTGAAGTGAAGCATCGGAATCAGGGTGAAAGGCGGTTCTCATTCTTCTTATTTGGGAAATATTTTGTCCAACAAAAGTATATTTAAAAAATGAATAAGTAACAAAAAGCAATAATGAGCCAATAATAATTACTCTAAGATTTTTTCTATGAATAATATACACAAAAAATCCTATCATTGGGACTATTATAGCGCCTCTCGTACCTGATATCATCATTCCGTAAAATCCTGTTATTCCCATTATCCAGAAAAATATCTTTTCAGCAAACTTTTTGGAATTAATTGCACAAATTATTCCAACTACACTGGCAGCACCCTGCGCAGCACCAAACTGACCGGCATCACTATAGAATGAAAACACCCTTAGTTCTCCAAAAAGAATATGCGTAATAGCACCTACCTGATCAAGCCATCGTTGTTCAGCATAGTCTGGTCCGATATCCAACTGCATCCAACCTTTAATTGTAGCAAGTATTGACATTGTACCCCAGATATACAGGAATATATAGAAATATTTAACTTTATTAAACAATAAAAATGCAAGAGGTATTACAAGCAACGAATATAAGCTCATACCGCGCATTGCATAAAACCATGCGGTTCTGCTTAATGCTTCAGGATTAAAAAATTCAAAAACAGAATATAAAAACCAAATCAACATTAAAAATGTTAAATCGTTTTTAGCGGGTTTTAAATCTAATTTCTTATAAAAATATTTAAAAAATAATGCAATATAAGTTAATACTAAAAAACTATCAATAGTTAAGCCTAAGGGAACATTAGTAATATAACGCATTAACCCAATAATAGTAAATGAAAGAAACAATACAGTATATAATCCAACAGGCGGATATACAAACAGGCGGTTTATATAAATTAAAAAAGGAGGTATTATAAGTATAGCAATTGCAATTCTAATACTACCATTAGCTATAATTATCCCAATTATAACAGCAAAAATTATTAATCCTGTTATAATAATAGGATTATTTAGTTTATCTGAACCTATATATTTTTTTAATTCTTTTGGCATTAATGATTGCTGAATTTGTCATAAAATTACAATTTTTTTTGTTTTGCAATAATATTACCGGAAATATCTTTAATTATTGATTTAAAAAAACTCCAGCCTTCAGTAAATATAAATTTATAATTTAGTTTGATTTCTTCGTTTAAATAATGTAATCCAACAATAATACCAATTATTGTAAACAAAATTGTAACAAATGCAACAAGTTCAAGTGTAGTAATAAATGAGAACTGGTATCCGGTATACGGAATAATATTTAATCCAAGATTTGAATAGAAAAGAAGGGAAACTAAAGCAAATACAAATAAAAATTTTGACATCATAAAAATTGCAACAATATCACCTATAATATTAGCTGAAGCCATATATATAACCTTATAAAAATTTCGTTTGGGTTTATTAATACTATCTAATGTAACGCCTGTGAATTTATCAATAGGTATAAATAAGCCGTAAATACAAAATATCCTGAAAATATTTGCAGTATCAATATATTCCGGCCCTCCTAAAAATAAAACAAATTCTTCTGCAAATATAAATCCGATAATAATGATTGGCAGTAAAAGAAATGTTAAGCCACCCGAATATGAATAAAATATTTTTTTTACCAGTTTCATATTATTATCAATACTTGCTTTTGACATACGTGGGAAAGCTGTTGCTACATAACTTCTTAAGGGGATTTCAAGTATCTCGGTCAATTTTAAGGGGATACTGTAAAAGGCAACTCCTGCTGTTCCCAGAAAAGGACTTAAACCTAATAGAAAAGTATCCGAGCTTTTTAAAAGATTGCTTCCTATAAGTGTTCCTGTAGTATATTTTCCAAAATTCAGAATAATTTTATTTGTTTTTTTATCTGCTTTAAAAAAGTGCTTAATGCCATCCCATTTATATAGCAGGCAAACTATTGATGTTAATAAATTTACAATTAAGTGTGCATAAAGAATCTCAAGAACTCCCCATTTAAATATAAAAATATTAAAAACAAGAAACAAAACAAAACTTCCAACATTAATAACTCTTATCAATAATATTTTATCAAATCGTTGTTCGGCATGTAAAATAGAGACAGCATTGTTAAAAGGAAGGTTTATAAAAGCCAGGATTGGATACCATATAAAAAACAATGAAAATCCGGAATCATTGATTGATTGTGGAAAAATAATATTGATTGTCCATAAAAATACTGAAATAATTATTGTGGAAATAAGACTGATCATCCAGTTAGAGCCTATCAGTTTTTCTTTTTCTTCGCCTTTAGAACCTGAAAGGAAGCGGATAATTGCAGTCCTTGTTATTCCAAACCTAAGCATTTCAAAAAAATTTCCGGCTGTAATATATAATACCCATTCACCAAGGTAATTCGGAGTAAGTGATCGGGCTAAAATTATAATGCTTAAAAAACCAAAAACAGCAACAACCATGTTGCTTGCAAGAGAAAGGAAATTCTTGTTTTTTAAAATCTTGGTTATTGAAGCTTTCACTTTTTTATCTTTTATCTACTCTAAAACGTATTCGTAATTGGAAAGGATAAGTTAAGATTTTTTTGATTTTTCTTCGGAGGGATTTACGTTTTTGTATTGGAATTTCGTCAATTATATCTTCAAGAGCTAATAATTCAACATCATTTAATACAAGTAGTGGTTGTTCTCTAGCAACTTCTATAATGGTATTCAAGGCAGCTATATCAGCATTTTTCCAAAGATCAGTAGCTTTTACAACCAACAAAGCAACATCAACTGAATTAATAAGTTCAAGCGGATATGAGTTGAAAATTATTGAAGGAATTTCAAGAAAGATATAATCGTATTTATAGTTATCTTTTCTTATGTATTTACTTATAAGTAGTTCTTGAATATTTTTAATTTCTACAAATCTGTTATCAATATTGTAAGTTATTGTGTAATTAAAATCTTCATCAATAGTTTGTTCTTTTTCAAGTGAATAGTTTAAGTATAAAACTTTTTCGCCAAATGATCTTAGTTTTTTAATCAATTGATTAGCAATTGTGGTTTTACCTGTATTGTTTTTCGTGCTGAAAATTAATATCAGATATGGTTTTTCAAATGAATATACAGAACTATGATTAATAAATAGTTTGAGGTTTTGTGCTAATATTTCAATAAGCCTGTTTCCAATATAATTATAATCAACCGATTGTGAATTAGGAATAATTCTGGGGTAAACTCCTGCAAGTTTAAGTTTGATTAGTTTAACTGCATGTGCAGGATTCTTAATTGTAGAATCAAAATATTCTAACATTAAAATTATAAATGCAACGATTACAAAACCTATGACTGCACCAATTAAAATAAGATATTTGGCTTTTGAAGGATTTGCCTGAATTGGGAAAAAGGGCTCATCCACCATTTTAACATTTGTAGACATTTCAAGATTTTGTTGTTTCATCTTAGCTAAGTTAAGGCTATGTAGCAATTCAAGGAATGATTGTTCGGCAACACTTATTTCGCGTTCAATACGTTTTAACATAGCACCTAATGGGGCAAATATTTGATAAACTTTCAGGAAATCTAATTTCCTACGACTTAATACTTTAAGGCTTGCTTTTGCTTCTTCGTAAGTTATGGAATTTTCCAGCCATTCTACCAGAATATCTTTTATTGGTATTCCTTCATTTGAATGAGTGTATAAGTAAAGTTGATCAACATAAAGTTTAATTTTGTTCTTGATATGTTTTTGCTGGTCTTTTAGTCTATCGAGGTTATCTCCGATATAAGGATCATATTCATTTGAGATTTCATTAATAGCTATCTTTTCTGAGATTTCAGATAGTTTTTTCATATTCTTTGTAATCTCATCACTTTTCAGATAAATGCTGTCCTTAGCAGTAAGTTTTGTTCTAAGTTCTTTTAATGCTGCTGCTGATGATGCTAATCTTATTTGTTCATTCTGATAGAATAGGTCAAGGTCTTCTTTTTGAGCTGCAATATATTTACTTTGTTCGTAGTAATTTATAATGTTATTTTTTTGATTGAATCTAAGGAGTCTGTCTTCTGCTTTTTGTAAACGAGCATTAGCCGAATCAACCTGTCTCTGGAAATATTCTACAACAGCACTTGTTTGATTGATTCTTAACTGCTTATAATTAAAAATAAATACATCTGTGAGAATTTTAAGTGTTTGTTGACAAATTCCCGGATCATCAGACTGAAACGTAACTCTGATAAAGTCGGAATTACTTATTCTTTCAACCATGCAATTAGCTTTGATCTCTTGAAGACTATAATTTTTATGAACATAATGAAGCAACTCGTATATAAAATTTGAATCACTTGAATTATAATAAGTTGTAAAATTATTAACTGTTTGGTTATAATCACTTATATTAATTCCAGGAGGTACTATTGGGTCTTTACTAAATATAACTTTTTCAGAAGCAGAAGCAATTTCTTTTTTAGCTTCAAAGAATTTTATATCAGGAGATATTGATTTTGAATATTTATTTTCCGTGAAATTATTATCATAATAATCACTGGTTTTGTTTGTTTGACTTATAATAAGACGGGTTCCGATAGTTAGTGAAGAATTTGTATTTAAATTATTTAACCGTCTTAAATCATTCAGGCTTACACCGTATTTTTTAGAAATTGAGAATAAGGTTTCGCCCGGTAAAACAATATGATATTTATTTTTTACAGGAGCACCCTTACTGATAATAATTACTTGCCCTGCATCAACTGAATTACCCGGAAGATTATTTAATTCTATTATTTCTCCAACCGACATACCATACATACTGGCAATGGAGAATATTGATTCTCCGTGTTTAACCGTATGAATTCTGCTACGTTCAGCAGTTTCTTCATTAACTATTTTTTCGGTTTTATCTACTCCGTATGATGAATTATCGCTTTTATAAGTATCTTGTTGTCCTGGGCTTTCAATTACTCTTTCGGCAGAAATTATTTTATTAGAAATTTCACTTTCCAGTCCTTTTATTTCTCTTTGAAGGCTTCTAATATACTCTTCTCTTTCTCTTTCAAGACCCATTTTACCATTTTTAACAACAAGGTCTTTTACAAACTTAGGAACAAATCTATGCAGGGCTTCATAATTTTGCCGGGAAATATATTGCGGATTATAATGTTCAAGGCACAGGTCTTGTGCTAACAAACGGATTGATGTTTTTTCTATTGTTTGATTTGAATAAATAAGGTTAATTAAATTATCAAACTGAATATTTGTTGAAAAATAGTCAACTGTAACTCTATCAGTAGATTCAATTGAGTAACCTGTTGCAATACCGGTATAAATTACTACATTTGAAGAATAAAACTTTGCCTGGTTTCTGGTAAAATAATAAATAGTTACCGCAAGAATAATGGGTACAATAATTAAAACTAACAAATGTCTTTTAAATAATTGTATTAATTGGTTAAGTTCCATTATTTTAATACATTAACTAAATTAAATTTAATGCCCACAATTTCTTCCAAAAGTGTATATGCAATATTAAATCTGCCAAGAATTTCAGCAAAGTTTAAATCACCTCTGGTTTGATAATCTTTAAGTCTTGTATAATCTGCAATATTAATCTCGCGATTTAAATACTCTAATTCAGCCATTTGCATCTGCACCATTGAAAATTGCCTGAAATCGTTAGCTATTATTAATAAATTTTGTTGTTGAACTAATTCATTATATGTAGTTATAACCAGTTCTCTGATTTGCCTGATCCTTTCCTGTTTGCGAACCATTGATACTTCCACTAATTTCTTTTTCTTTTTTATTTCATTTTTCCTGTCAATTATATAAAAAATAGGAAATTTTACATAAACGCCAAGCCAATAATTTGTTCTTCTTGATTCGTTCAGGTAAAATCTGTCAAGTCGTGTTAGTTCATCCCTGTCTCTATACCAATATGTTCCGTAATGAAAATCTGCATCAAATCCAAAATGTTTAGTCCAGGCACGACGGGAAGATTTTATGTCATACCTGGCATAAGCAATTTCCAAATCTTCAAGTCTTATAAGTGGTTCATTTGCTATTGCAGAATCAATAAGAGCTTCTAAAGGAAGTATTTTTTTTGTAATATCGTCGATTAGTGGATTAAATATCATCGCACTATCAATTTGTTGTGCTATTGTAACAGATGAAGTAATAAGTAAAAATAAGCTTAAAAAATATTTTAACCTTATTTTTCGTCTATTAAAAAACATTAATTTAAATTTTTATATTAAGTTATTGTAAAATTATTTTTTTAAACACTTTCCTTTTGAAATAATGCAGGGATAGTTCTTGAAATTAATTTAATATCTCCTAAGAAAGAATAATTTCTGGCATATTGATTATCTAAAGCTTTTCTTTCATCTTCCGACATTTCTCCCTTTTTACCTCTTAATTCAACCTGCCATAAGCCTGTAATTCCAGCAGGTCCTAAAAAACGTTCAATCCAGTCATCTGAAGTAAGTAATTCAGCTTCATACAATGGTAATGGACGATTGCCTACTATTGACATGTCACCTTTTAAAACATTTAGTAACTGTGGTAATTCGTCAATACTCGTATTTCTGATAAATTTTCCGACTTTTGTAATTCTCGGATCATCCTTAATTTTTATAAAAGTTGACTGTAATTTGCTTTTATTAATTTTATAATACCAGTATTCACAAATTTTATCACCACCTGAATATAAAGTTGGCGAGCAATATTCTCCTTCCGGAAGTTTTGCACACTTAGGACATTTTTCTTCAAATTCTTCATGTTTCTTGTCGTTTTGTGCGTATTTGTTAAGATGTTCCAGTTCTTTTAATTTAGCATCTGCACCGATAAACATAGACCTGAATTTATAAAAATCAAAAATCTTATAACCTGTTCCAACACGTTTTGATGTGTAGTAAATCTTACCCTTTGATTCAAGTCGAATAATAATTGCTACTAAAATCAATATCGGAGATAATAAAAGTAATGCAAAACCTGATATCAAAATATCAAAAGTCCTTTTAATAAAAGGAATTTTATAATTCCGAATAGCTTGATTGTTTAAATTATTTTTATTCTTTAAAATACTTTTCCTGAATTTCTTTAAAAAATCTATTCTAATGCAAATATCTTCTATATTAATTGGTGCAAAATATAAATCATCAACTTTTGCACTTATAGATTCATTCTTTATATTTTGTTCAAATTTAAAAGCTATTAATATATATGGAATGTTAAAATTTAAATGTTTTGATTTTATCATTATAAAAATTTCAACGCCATTCATACCCGGAAGATAATATTCGCTGATTATTGCGTCAATATCATCACTTTCATCTAATTTGGTATTGGCATTTAAAGCATTTTCAACCTGAATTATTTCACATGATTCAGGTGCTTCCTGAAATTGTTTAAGAATTTCAGTTTTTTCACCAATATACAGAATTTTATGTTTT
>JAUXFX010000168.1 GCA_030622635.1 Bacteroidota bacterium | reverse complement strand
TTTGCTGTATATTTTTTGGAGAGAAACATGAACTTTGAAAGATTATGATAGCAATCAATAATAATTGTTTCAAATGGTTTATTTTCTTCATAATCTAAATTTAGATAATTTATTCGTTAAAGATAAGTTTTTTTTTTTATAAAAAACTTTTATTACAAAATCCCTTTTGATTATATCAATTACCTGTTAAATAGCAATTTTGACATCGTTTCCTCTTGTCTTATAATAAAAATGTGTAATTTTATACCTGAAAATTTAACAACTGTTAAGATATCTGAAATTTTAGTACATTAGTTAGGCATTTTTGTGATGAGCTAAAAAAATAAGGTTTTTCTTATAATGGATTAGAATGTGGCAGAATTGAAAATCGGTCATAAATTAGTAAGTTTGTTTATATAAGACGAAATCACTTCAATAATATTTTACTTTGAAACATCCAGCAAAGATTAGGTTTATTCTACTTGTAGCTATATATTTTGTTACATTTTTCCTTTCATCTGATTGTCAGGTGATAGTTAATATCAGTCCTGTCCAACAAGGAGAGGTTATAAGATTAAACTATGGAATTGAAAAAACTTTTACTAATGCCAGTTTTAATATTGAACTTTTTGTCTCAACTGATGGTGGTAAAAACCTAATTGGGCCTCTTAAGATGGTTACTGGTGATGTGGGGGAAAACATCAAGGCTGGATCCAACCTTTTCATTAATTGGGATGTTCTCAAAGAATTTGAATCACTCCAGTCAGATCAGGTGGTGTTTGAAATCCATGTATATGAAAATATAGAACTTAAATTCAAATTTATTTATGTAAAAGAAGGATCTTTCAGGATGGGAACTAGAAAAGGCAATCAAAATGAAAAACCAGTACATCTTGTGAATCTTACAAGTTTCTTTATCAGCAAGTATGAAGTTACTCAGTCTCAATGGGTTAAGGTCATGGGATACAATCCATCAGCGAACAAAAATTGTTATAAATGTCCTGTGGAAAATATCTCATACAATGAAATAATGAAGTTTATTGCAAAACTTAATGAATCTGGTACCGCAAAATACCGTTTGCCAAGTGAGGCAGAATGGGAATATTCAGCCCTTGGAGGAACAACAGCAGCTAATTTTGAGTACAGTGGTGGGAATGATATTGATAATATAGCCTGGTATATATCGAATTCCGGCGGTCATCCACATCCTGTCGGAACAAAGCAACCCAATGCACTTGGGCTGTATGATATGAGCGGGAATGTTCTCGAATGGTGCAGGGACTTTTATAATTCAAATTATTACAGAGTCAGTCCATCATCAGATCCTAAGGGCCCTGCTTCAGGCTCATCAAAAGTTATTCGGGGAGGTGCCTTTAACCAATGGAGCACTAATTGCACAGTTTTTAATCGACAATACGAAACACACAGCTATAAAAATCCAAATATAGGATTCAGGTTAATTAAAATATCAGATTAATTATGAAAAGTTTTATTAGTATAATATTAGTTTTGATATTCTTTTTATTCTGTTCAGAAATAAATTTATCTGCACAAGTCATTAAAGGTAGAAGCGATGTTTATTCATTCAATATTAAACCGAATGTCGTTAAGCCTCCGGTTCTTAGTATTGATAGAAACACTGCCAAATTCATGGATGTCAACAAAAATAATATCCTTGATCCGTTTGAGGTAGCTGAGATTTTTTTTAGGATTGATAATTCAGGCGAGGGTCAAACCCGTGAGCTTAAGTTTACTATCATAGAAAAAAATAATATCAATGGCCTGATATTTGAGAAAAGTCATTTCATTGGCACAATTATGGGAAAATCAAGTAAAACAGTTTCTATTTCCTTATCTACTAATGAACTTATAGTAGATGGTATGGCCAGGTTTTCAATAGAATTTGAAGAAATGAATGGATTTGTGCCAAATCCAATAGAAATAGCCATTAATACTAAGAGATTTCTTTTACCAAAGGTAAATCTGGTAGATTTTAAGTTGTATTCTGAACAAAACATGATTGTAAAAGGTTCCCCTTTTGAAATATTGTTTCTTATTCAAAATATTGGAGAAGGACAGGCTCAAAATGTTAATATTGAAATTGATAATCCGGATAACACACTTTTTCTTTCCGGGAAAAAAGAACATTTTATCGGTGAGATGGGACCAGGAGATACAACTCTTTTAAAATATTCTTTAATTGCCAGTTCAAAATATAATGCACCTGAAATACCAATTTTAGTTAATATTTCAGAAAAATTCCATAAGTATGGGGAGAAACAAAACATCAAATTGCCTATTAATCAGGATAATCTCACGGAAAAAATAGTCATATTAGCAAGTGAAGAAGTAACTAATTATAACAGATCATCTGTAAAAATAGCTAAACTTGGAGTCGATATAGAAAACAATATTCCTGAAAGCAATATTGTAAAAAAGAACATTTATGTACTTGCAATAGGAAATGAAGACTATACAACTTATCAATCTGAACTTACTGCCGAGTCAAATGTGAGTTTTGCAATTAGTGATGCGGCTATATTTGCTAAGTATTGCGAGAAAACCGTGGGTATTCCAAAGCAAAATATTACCCTGATCACGAATGCAATAAGCAGTCAAATGAAACGGGAAATCATCCGCTTAACTGATAAGGCAAAATACCTTGGAAATGGGATTGAATTGATATTTTATTATTCCGGACATGGATTTCCGGATAAATCAAAAGAAAGTTATATAATGCCAGTTGATATTTCCGGTACGGATGTTAGCCAGGCTATTAAATTGTCCCAGTTATATTCTGATTTAATTGCAAATTCTTGTAAAAAAGCAACTGTGATTATTGATGCATGCTTCAGTGGGGGGGGGAGGAAGCTTGGATTGTTAACGGCTAAAGCTGTGCGAATAGCTCCCAAAGAAGAAACTCTTAATGGCAATTTAGTAGTTTTTACAGCAAGTAGCGGAGATGAAGAATCATTTTTTTACCAAGAAAAACAGCATGGATTATTCACATACTTTTTTCTAAAAAAAATACAGGAGACACAAGGTAATGCAACTTTTGGAGAGATACACGATTACCTACAAAAGATGGTTCCGTTTATTGCATCGGACATTTATTATAAGACACAAACTCCGCAAACCTTATACAGTCAGGAGATAGCCAATACTTGGAGAAAATGGAAATTTTAGTATTTGCATTTTTTTGTGCTTTAATAAATTTGCCAGATTGAAATAGGATGTTCTTCAATTAAAGAAGCTTCATGAAAAATGAATTCATACAAATAGAACTGAAGGCATATTATTATATTCATTGGATTTCGATTTTATTCGGTTCTCTGATCTTATAACAGCCAAGTATGTTTTTTTTATCTTTTTTTTAGTTTTTATCCTTTTTGCTACTTTATATTTTTGCTCTACTCCTGAAATTCCCCTGGCAGATCCATAATACCAAGCAACCAGTAATCTCTTTATCCAATGTAAGTATATTTAGTTTATTTGTTGAAGAATATATTTGTAAAGGAAGGCAAATAGTGATACAATGCGTTGCTTAAATCTCTCTGAAAAACATCAAGTTAAGTGTAAAATAAACCTGCAATAATAAATATTCTGAAAAAAATATTCTAAATTTGATAAAAATTTAATACCTGTTAATTATGAAAAAGATAATTATTTTAAGCATATTAATTATTCTCACCCCTTTTATCCTGTTTAGCCAACAAACAGTAAAAACCTCAGGTGAAGCACAGATTGAACTGACCGAGAACAGATCGCGGCATGATGTTAAAAATGAAGCCAAAGATATGGCTACTGTTAATGCTCTTGAAAGAGCCTTTGGTAGTGTAATCATCCAGGGTAATTCAACCTATATCTCCAATATTAATACCGGAGAAAAAACTGAAACAAATTCCGTTTTTAATATGATAGCCAACACATCTGTTAAAGGGGAGGTGGTTGAAGTGATCAGTGAAAAATATGAAGATGTAAAAGGCTATAAAGTTATTGAGGGAAAGAAGATTGAAGTTACTGATATATTGTGTAAAATTACAATCAGGGCAAGAGAGCTTGCTGAACCTCCGATTGATTTTACTACATACCCTTTAGCATGTACTAATATTAAATGCCGGACAACTTCCTTTATAGAACATGATAGTTTATTTCTTTATTTTCTGAGTCCGGTGAGTGGTTATTTGTCTGTTTATTTAGATGATGAGGGGCATTCCCAACGTTTATTACCTTATAAAAATATAACCGCCAGGTATGAAAACGGCATACCGGTTAAAGCTGACCGGAAATATATTTTCTTTTCAAAGCAACCGGAACATAATTATTTTGAAGATAAAGATTTTGAGGAAGATGTTTACGAGTTATATTCAAAGAGCAAAAAAGATATCAATCGTTTATTTATTATCTTCTCCAAAACTTCGTTAAATAAGCCAAAACTGATTGATAATGTAAAAACGGAACAACTAACCGAACCAGAAATAGTCGAAGGTTATACAATGCCCAAAGCCCTGAAATCGGAAAATTTTCAAAGATGGCTTAATAAGTGCCGAAGTTACCGGAAAAATGACATGCAGGTGGAGATAATTGATATTACAATAACGAAATAAATGGAATGATGCCTGCCCTGTGAAATGCGACGTAGGAGCTATTTCTACAAGGGAATGGTGAAAGAATGGATAACCGGGTGAAACCTGCCAGAGTCCGAAGGACCTGGCAGAGTCTGTATTTAAAACCAAGGTAGTGAGAAACAAATTTTACATTTAATTTCTATTAATATATTATGCTAACCAAATTCAAAAGCTTTAAATGTTTTTATACAGTTTTATTAATTTTTATTTGCATTCCAGACTTATATTCACAGGATATAACCAATATGCATTTTGAGCAGGAAGGCAAAAAGGTTAACATTTATTACGATATTACAGGTGCAAAGAGCGGGCAGAAGTTTGACATAAAGGTGTATTGCTCCGAAGATGGCGGTCGTACATGGAGCAATCCACTAAGAAGTGTTACCGGCACTGTTGGTAAAAACCAGACTGCAGGTTATGACAAAAAAATTACATGGGATGTACTTACCGACCGTGAAAAGCTTACCGGGGATGTTAAATTTCAGGTTAGAGCAATAGTAGCAGGTGGTTTTGAAGGGAGTAGCGGTATTTTTTCTGACAGTCGCGATGGGAAAATTTATAAATGGGTGCGTATAGACACGCAAGTATGGATGACAGAAAATCTGAATTATTTTACAAGCAGTGGTTCGTGGTGTTATGATAATAAAAGCAGTAATCGTGAAAAATATGGCAGGCTATATAACTTAAAAACTGCAAAGAAAGTTTGTCCTACAGGTTGGCATCTGCCAAATGATGCTGAATGGACACAATTTACCAATTACCTTGGTGGCAAAAGTGTAGCCGGGGGTAAACTAAAAGAGACCGGCACAACTCACTGGAATAGCCCAAATACAGGAGCTACCAACGAGAGCGGTTTTACAGCCCTTCCGGGTGGCTACCGTAACAGGTCTGGAAGTTTCACCAGCATTGGAGGCTACGGCTACTGGTGGTCTTCTACGGAGCACTCGTCGTCAAATGCCTTGTACCGGAGGTTGAGTTACGATCACAGCGATGTCTACAGGGACGATTACGACAAGGAGGATGGGTTCTCAGTACGTTGCGTTAGGGATAATTGACTATTTGGACGTAAGGGTGTTTGCCCCTATTGAAAAAAAACAATCTATGCAAAACAGATTTAAAGGGTTCAAGAGTGTAAACTTGGTAGTTTTACTCATTCTTATTTGTATTCCTGACCTGTATTCACAGGATATAACCAATATACGGTTTGAGCAGGATGGTAAAAAGGTTAACATTTACTACGATATTACAGGTGCAGAGAGCGGGCAAAAGTTTGACATAAAGGTATATTGCTCGGAAGATGGTGGACAAACCTGGGGTAATCCACTAAGAAGTGTTACCGGTGCTGTTGGCAAAAACCGGATTGCAGGATATAATAAAAAAATTACATGGGATGTACTGACTGACCGTGAAAAGCTTACCGGGGATGTTAAATTTCAGGTTAGAGCTTTAATAGGAAGTGGAATTTTTACTGATAAACGCGGCCGGAAGGATTACAAATGGGTGCGTATAGGCACACAAATTTGGATGGCAGAAAATCTGAATTATTATACAAGCACCGGTTCGTGGTGTTATAATGATAAAAGCAATAATTGTAAGAAATATGGTAGGTTATATAACTGGGAAACAGCGCGTAAAGTGTGTCCTGACGGTTGGCATTTACCAAGTGATGCCGAATGGACACAATTAACCAAGTACCTTGGTGGCAAAAGTGTAGCCGTGAATAAACTAAAAGAAACCGGTACTACACATTGGGAAAATCCCAACACATTAGCCACCAACGAAAGTGGTTTCACAGCTCTTCCGGGTGGCGACCGTGGCAGCTATGGTATATTTGACCACGTTGGAAGCTGTGGCAATTGGTGGAGTTCTACAAAGTTCGATATAGGCAATGCTTGGGGCCGGAGCATGAGCTACGATAATGGCGATGTTTACAAGAGCTTCTACAGTAAGGTATATGGGGTTTCTGTCCGTTGCGTAAGGGATTATTAATTGACTATTTACCCTGTAGGAAGGAACGACCGTATTAGGGTTTGACTATTTGTTAATTCAAAAACTCTTCCAGGTTTGTTGGACACTGAAAGTTTGTTTAAAATTTCATAACTTTGAAGTAAAACCTGTTTTATTATGAAGCGAATATTTATTCTCCTCCCGGCAATTTTGTTTACAATTACCCTTTTTGGGCAAAAGGAAATTACAGGCACAAGTAGTTCTTCCTATTTGAACATTACCAAAGATCCGCCCAAACCACCTTTCCTGGAGGTAGTGAGCGGTTCACTGCAATTTATCGACAGCGATGGGAACAATAAGATTGATGCCAATGAAAATACACGTATCTGTTTTGAATTGAAAAACACGGGTTACGGACCCGGGCTTAACCTTACAACTAATGTAAAAGAGACAAATAATGTTTCCGGTCTTACTTTTAGTACCGGTAAAAGCCTTGGCACATTGC
>JAUXFX010000261.1 GCA_030622635.1 Bacteroidota bacterium | reverse complement strand
TTAGAAGAACTTTTTGATGGAGACCATTCCTGGGGGTTTTTATAGTATACCAATCGTAAATTAATTAACGAAATACAATGAGCATATAATCTCACCCTTCCCATTGTTCAACAATTGATTCAACTTCAGGTTGTATGTGTGAACGGGCGTCATATCTGTCATATCCACGGCTTATCAGTTCGTTATATTTTGTTTTTGTATGCCGGATGTGTGCTATAACTGCAAGTCTTATAGCTTCTTCATTAAACTTTTTTGCGGCTGATGATCGTCCGACCCTGCCACTGAATTTTAGACAGGCATGTTTGGCAATTATATTTTCCTTTACTTTCGGGCAATTAGGAAATAGTTCCCGGATATGCTTTGCGAAATTCTTCACAAATTCTTTGTCAATTATTGCACGTTTTTCTGCCTCACGTTGTTTTCGCCGTTCCCTGACTTCCTGATCGGCTAAGCATTCTTCTTCGGCTTGTTCAAGGGCTTTTTCTTCAATTAGGAGTCCTTGCCGTTCATATCTTTTCCGTGCTTTACTCCATTTCAAAACAACAGCACACAAGCTTGAATATTTCTTTGAACGTATGGTTAGGGCAGCATCACCGGCAGGGAGAAAAACAAGATGCTTCAGTTCGGTACATGCAAGGCATAAGGCACCTTTATCCCTGTCAAGAGTTATCCATGCTTTATGTCCGAGGTTCTCACCGCATTCACCACAAATTGACTCCCTGCCGGAAATAAATACTTTTATTTCATTGTTTTTAATAATCATTGTTTTTTTTATACAAAAAAGGCTTTTTATACCGAACTCATATTTATTTTCAAAAGTATAAAATTTCTGTATAATTACGGAATTTTAAAATTTTAATCGCAATTGTACCTTTACCTCCGTTTTTACATTCCCGTCAATTTCGTCCAGACCTGTTCCAATTTTATTTTTATTACTGAAATATGTCTGAGCAAAACGCAGCCAGCAATCCAAAAATTTTGAAACTCTGTATTTAATCATCAGGTAAATCTTGCTTCCTTTGTAATAATATCCCGGAATTGAAAAAGCATACAAAACATCATTCTCGTAAGCATAAATTCGTGTGTCGTAATTATCAGTATCAAACATGGAATATCTGAATGAGATTGCAAAAGGATATTTTTCGGGTCTGTAAAGAACATCCTGAAAAATCAAATATCCGTAATATGCAGGTTGGTTTCCGGTTTTATAACTTGTATATTCAATACGGTTTTTCAGGATAAATGAGGGCGAAATGCTGTAATTAACCTGACATCTGAAATTTTGCTTTTTGGTGTTTTCAATAAAATTAATGTAATTTGTTTCGTCTGTGTTATTGATTTGCTTGTTTTTTTCACGGAAACGAAAATACATCTGCGTATTTTCCGACAGGTTAAAATCAAGCTGGGCAAGGTATTCGCTGCCTCGTGAAGGAGCGTTTGTACGGTATTTTAACCATGGAAATTTAAACTGGTCGCAGTAAGCTGAGAGAATTAATTTACCGGTCAGCAAAGCGGTAAATCCGAGATATAGTCCTTTTTCATTCAAATTATTACTGTTTTCAGAAAAGGCATTGCTGAATAAATTCTGATAATTTTTTTGGTAATCACGGAAAATAATTGATAATGAAATACGCTGGTTTAGACTGAACAGGGCGCCACTCAGATATGCCATTCCCCGGTTTCCACTTCTTGAAATTTCACCGAAAAAATTGATATTCTTTATCAAAAAATTATAATCAAAGCCAAAGTTTAGGTTTTCCTTACCTCTGAAATAAAATTGATTATAAGGATAAGTTACTGAACTTAATTCATTTCCCAACATAGTTTTAAAAGCGGTGGCTCCGATTTTCAACATTTTATTACAAAAGCTGAGATGTCCGCCAAATACGGTTTCTTTAACAGTATTTTTGTCAAGGAGTTCGTTTACAGTGCGATGATAACCTGTTTCCTGTAAAGAACTGATAAATAAAACTTCATTGCTGATTGAATCGGTTTCAAGGATGTTGGCATCAACTTTTTTAAAAGAATAAAAAGCAGTTAACTCAAACTTATTTATTGCGATTGTTGCTGCAATTCCCCGCAGAAATTTGTTTTCGTTAGTAGATGTATTGGGTTTTAAACCATAAGGATATCTTTTAATATTTATTACGTCAGATGATTTTCCGAATGCAAGACTTGACCACATAGTCAATCCCTGACCAAACTCCAAATGATAATCCCCGATATTTAATGTTTTCAGGAAGCCGATATCTTTAACATAAACAAAGCCCGAATAAAAATCAAAGCCGTTTTTTAGTTTATTTCCTAATATTTTATTTATTGAGTCGTTTACATTGTTTGAAAAAAGAACTTCGCCGGCATCTTTTTCGGCAGTAAATCCAAATCTTATTTTATTTAAATAATTAAATCCGTATCGTGTATAAATTTGTTGTGGACAGCCGAGATATCTTGAATTTAAATTGTTGATCAGAACAGAATCCTGGATCGGCAAATAACCTGTCTGTTTTTCAATTACCTGTTTGTATCTGATAAACAATTGGTTTTTACCATATTTAAATATGTTTTTAAATGAATATTTTTGTTTTCTTTTTACTTTTGATATAGAAACAAATGATAAAATTCTATTTATGGTTTCGCTGTTAAAACCATCAATTGACAGCAATTCGTAAATTGAAACCAATGGACCATATTTATTTATATAGTCAATGAGGTTATTGATTTGATTATCATTTAATAGTTTTAATTTATATAATTCGTTTGTATTGGCGGTATTCAGGTTTAAAGGGTTGTTATAAAAGAAATTAAGATTTTCAATTAAATCCGAATAGTCAAGGTCCTGGTCTGTGTTTTCAGCAATATTTTCAATTTTGTCATTAATTTCATTTTCAAATGTTCTTACCGGAATTTGACTAAGGAGTGTTTTTGTTGCAAAACAAAGTATGGTGATTAATAAAATTGCTTTATATTTTATTGGTTGCATTATTTTGCGATCTATATAATTATTGTGGCTTTTATTTATGAAACCTCAAAAGACAAATTACAAATAACAAATAAATCTCAAATTCAAAAAAAACAATGACCAAAATGGTTGCAATATTATTTGGATTTTTCAAT
>JAUXFX010000114.1 GCA_030622635.1 Bacteroidota bacterium | reverse complement strand
CTGAAATAAAATTTTATTCCTATACATTAAATAATAATAAATTTAAAAATTTGAAATTTATCGGGGATTGCTCAGGTTATACACGGTCAATTATCTATGCTACGGCACACGAGTATTTGATGGCGGAAGAATTACTATAACTGAATTCCAGTGTTCCTGTTTTTTATACAAAAAAAACTTTTTAGACCAAACATGAATTTATAAATATCAATACAATTATGACAAAAAAAATAAAAATCAAAACTTCTCTGATTATAATGATGATCGGGTTTTTTTTGGTTTCAGCTACTGTTGAAGCTAAAAAGAAAAAAGATAAGATAGAAAAAGATACAATCAAATCAGGTATTGTAAGCGGATTAAAATTTAGAAGTATAGGACCGGCATTTGCCTCGGGGCGTATTGCCGATTTTGCCGTTAATCCAGACAATCCAAGCGAATATTATGTGGCAGTGGCTTGCGGGCATATCTGGAAAACAAAAAATAGCGGAGTAACATGGGAGCCGGTTTTTGATAATTACGGAGCATATTCAATGGGATGCCTTGCAATGGACCCGAATAATCATAATGTTATCTGGGCTGGAACTGGTGAAAATAATCACCAGCGCGCCTTAGGATATGGAGATGGCATTTATAAAACCGAAGACGGCGGAAAAAGCTGGAAAAATATGGGTTTGAAAGAATCAAGGCAAATTGGGAAAATTCTTATTGACCCGCGTAATTCGGATATTGTTTATGTTGCTGCAGAAGGTTCGGTATGGGGACCGGGTGGCGATCGTGGATTATATAAAACTACAGATAGAGGCGAAAACTGGGAGAAAATACTTGAGATCAGCGAAAATACGGGAATCAATTCAATGGTTATGGACCCGCGCAACCCTGATGTTATTTATGCCTCTTCCGAACAAAGAAGAAGACATGTTCATACAAAAATTGGTGGCGGTCCTGAAACTGCAATTTACAAAACCACAGATAGTGGCGAAAACTGGAAAAAATTAAAATCAGGTTTGCCGACTGCTGATATGGGCGGGATTGGATTAGCAATTTCTCCGGTCAATCCTGATGTTGTATATGCAATTATTGAAGCTGCTGAAGACAAAGGGGGCTTTTTTAGATCAACCGACAGGGGAGCTTCATGGAAAAAAATGAGTAGTCATCATAGTAGCGGGCAATATTATAATGAAATTTATTGTGACCCTAAAGATGTCGATAAAATTTATTCGGTTGAAACATTTTCAAAATATACTGAAGATGGCGGTAAAACATGGAAAAATATCGGTAATAACAAACGGCATGTTGACGATCATGCATTATGGATTGACCCTGATGATACTAAACACTTCCTGATTGGTGGTGATGGTGGTGTTTATGAAACCTTTGACCAAGGAAAAAATTATTTATTCAAATCAAATTTACCTGTAACACAGTTTTACCGGGTAGCAGTTGATGATTCCGAACCGTTTTACTGGGTTTACGGTGGAACACAGGATAACAGCAGTATGGGCGGACCTTCAAGAAATACAAGGGCTTCGGGCGTTATCAGTGATGACTGGATAATAACTCTTGGTGGAGATGGCTTCTGGCAGGCAATTGACCCTGAAAACCCTGATATTGTTTATTCTGAATATCAGTATGGAAATATTTACAGGTATGATAAAAAAAGCGGTGAAGCAATTAACATCAAGCCTCAGCCGCCAAAAGGAGAAAATACTTACAAATGGAACTGGAATACTCCATTTATTCTCAGTCCGCATTCAAATACACGGCTTTACATGGTGGCAAATAAAGTTTTCAGAAGTGATGATCGCGGTAATACATGGAAAGTGATAAGTGATGATATAACTGCCCGAATTGATCGTAATAAATGGCCAGTAATGGGAAGATACTGGGGCGTGGATGCTGTAGTTAAAGATATTTCTACTTCCCTTTACGGAATGGCCGTTTCAATTTCAGAGTCTCCTATTCAGGAGGATTTGCTTTATGTTGGAACAGATGACGGCTTGATACAGGTAACAGAAGATGCAGGAAAAAACTGGCGCAAAATTGATAAATTTCCAGGTGTACCTGAATATACTTATGTGAGCGATATTTTTACTTCAAAATTTGATTCTGCTGTGGTTTTTGCTGCTTTTGATAACAGGAAAAGAGATGATTTCAAACCTTATCTTTTAAAAAGCAAAGACAGAGGAAAAACATGGGAATCCATTGCAGGCAACCTTCCTGAGAATGGCACTGTTCATGCTATTTTGCAAGACCATGTTAATCCGGAGCTTCTATTTGCCGGAACTGAATTCGGGGTTTTCTTTAGTAATGACGGCGGAGAAACATGGACACAACTCAAATCGGGAATCCCCACAATAGCTGTTCGTGATATGGCAATACAGGAAAGAGAAAATGACCTTGTGCTTGCGACTTTTGGAAGGGGCTTTTATATTCTTGATGATTATTCTCCTTTGCGTGAATTAAATCAGAAAATTATTGATACAACTGCTTTTATTTTTCCTGTTAAAGACGCATTAATGTATATCCAAAAAAGAGGAAAATACGCACAGGGTTCAACTTATTTTATAGCTAAAAACCCTGCTTTTGGTGCAACTTTTACATATTACCTGAAAGAAACGCCAAAAACACTCAAGCAACAGCGAAAGGAAAAAGAAAAAGAATTGATAAAAGATAAAAAGCCCATTCCTATTCCGACTATGGAAAAACTCAGGACTGAAAAAAACGAAGTAAAACCATATCTTATATTTACAATTACTGATGAGCAGGGAAATATCATCAGGAAAATTACAAAAAGTCCGGGTAAGGGAATTAGCAGGATTACATGGAATTTACGATATCAGGGAATGAATCCTGTAAATATTAAAAACGGAAAATTTAACCCGCTTTCTTCAGGTGGAAACGGAATGTATGTTATGCCCGGAAAATATTTTGTTTCCTTGTCTCAAAATGTAAACGGAAAAATTACAGAATTGGCAGGACCTGTTGAATTTAATGCAGTAGTTTTGAATAATACAACTTTACCTGCCGATGACCGTGCTGCACTGGTTGCTTTCCAGAATAAACTTGCTGAAATGTCAAGGGTAGTTCAGGGAGCAAACAGATTAGCAAATGATTTAATGGAAAAAACGCAATACATTAAACAGGCAATCAGCAGAACACCATCAGCTTCACTTGATATGATGGGAAAGGCAAATAAAATTGAATCACAGCTTGAAAAAATTATCTGGACTTTCAAAGGACAAACACCAAAGGCAAGCCGTGAAGAAAACCGGCCGGCTCCGCCATCAATCAATGAAAGATTAAATTTAATTGTATGGGCGCAATGGAGGTCAACTTCGGCACCAACTCAAACTATGATTGAAGGCTACAAAATTATAATTGAAGAATTTGAACCTGTATATCAAAATTTAAAAAATATAATGGAAGTGGATTTGAATATACTTGAAAAAGAGTTAGATGCTGCAGGTGTTCCTTGGACTCCCGGTCGCCTTCCTGAATGGAAGAAGAATTAAATAGAGTAGCAGCAACAGTAAAATTTAATTTGTAAGAATATTGCAAATAATAATTGCAGTAATCAAACTTAGCCCGAATAATTCATCACGCAAAGACGCAGAGTCGCAAAGATTTGAATTGAAACAATTTAATGCCTGCAATATTTTTTATATAATGAAATTGGATATTTTAAAAACTTATTGCTAATTTACTTATTCTTTGCGGCTTACCTCCCGAAAGTTTTCGGGATTGCGAGAAATTTTATGAATAATGCAGGTTAAGACAATTTACACGGAAATATTATTCGTGATCCTGACAAAATCGTCAACTCCAAGCTGCTCGGCTCTTTTACTTAATAATTCCGTTAATGATTCTTTTTTATCAAAATTAAAAGATTTTAAAGCATTCCGTAAAGTTTTCCGCCGTTGATTGAATCCGGCTTTTACAACTTTAAAAAATAATATTTCATCGCAGTCAAGCTGATAAGTTGAATTACGATTTAAACGAATAACACCCGATTTTACTTTCGGAGGAGGAATAAACACTTTTTCACTGACTGTAAATAAGTATTCAATTTTGTAATAAGCTTGTAATAAAACGCTTAAAATTCCGTATTTTTTATTTCCCGGTGGAGAAGCAATTCGTTCTGCAACCTCTTTTTGTATCATGCAAACAACTTCCGGAATGTTGTTTTTATATTTTAGTATTTTGAATAATATCTGAGAGGAAATATTATATGGGAAATTTCCGATTATAGCAAACGGTTCTGTAAACAGTTGGTTTATATCATAATTTAAAAAATCAGCATGAATGATCCTGTTTTTGTATCCGGGAAATTCATTTTTTAAAAAATCAACCGATTTGCTGTCTGTTTCAATAAAAAACGGATTCAGTTTTTTATTATTTATCAGATATTTTGTAAGAACACCTTTTCCTGAACCAATTTCCAGAATATTAGAAAAATTTCCTGTTAAACTGTCAACTATTTTCCGGGCAATATTCTCGTCTTTCAAAAAATGCTGACCTAATGATTTTTTTGGTTTCATGAAAATTCAAATTTGGCTCTTAAATCTGTAATTAATGTCATCCCGTAATATTCTCCCACAAAAGCTGATTTTACTTTTAAACTTTTTCCTTTTGTCTTTTATCTTTTATCTTCTGCATGATAATGCAGCTTACATATCTTCAATCTTATCTCCTCTTAATTTTCTGAAACGTTTCCGTGCTTCAACCGAAAATAAACTTCCGGGATAGTTCGTAAGTAAATCATGGTAAAGCTCCATAGCTTTTTGTGGATTATTTAAATATTTTTCTTGCAATTCAGCACGTTTAAAAATAGCATCATCACTTAGAATGTCAAAATAATACTGTTCGGATATTTGTTTCAGGAGGCTGTCGGCTTCGGTAAATGACCCCCGTTTCATTTGTATCTCAGCTTTTTTTAATAAAACTTCATCATTTAAGGGATGATAACCGAAAATAAAATTAATTGAATCAAGCACTTGTACAGCGAGATCATCTTTGTTTTGATAAAAAAACAAGTCTGCTTTGGCAAACAATTGCAATTCGGTAGTTGTGCTATCCATATTTGTATTGTCACTTATCAATAATGATAGCTCCATTGCATCGTTGGCTATCAGTTTTGAAGTTGCGGCTTTAAGGATATCCAACTGTGCTTTTGCCCATTCAAACTCACCGATATAATAGAACAGTTTTGCATTTTTAAATTTTGCCTCATGACCAATCGGCTCGTTCTTAAATGATTTCTCAACTTGCGAATAAAGCAAGGTTGCTTCCCATACATCTCCTGAAAACAATAAAATATCAGCAAGTTCTAATTTGCATTCTGCCAGTTGAAACTTTGAAATATTTTTCATGAGTATGGTTTCATTAAGAAGATTTGCAGCTTCTTCAAGTTTATTCATATAAAATGCCTGTAAATGAGCTAATTCTCTTATTAACGGAATTGTACGTGGGTTTTCTCCAAATTCGTCAATGGCGGCAATATATTTCTTTTCAAGATTTAATATTTCTTTTTCGGTATAAACAAAATTTTCTGTGGTCTTTAAAAATTCAGTATGGAGCAAACCAATCCTGCCGTTTAAATACAATGGATTATTTCTGCCTTTATTAATAATATAATTATATGCTTCAATTGCGATGTCATAATTTTTATTTGAGGCGCTTAATCCGGCTAATCCATATACTATTTTACCGTTTTCATTAAATCGCCTGTCAATTGATTTTGCCTGAATAAAAGCAAAATCAAAATCTTTTTGCTGAATTGACAGCCAGAGGAGCATTTCAGGATAAAATCTTTTTTCAGGAAATTTTTGTGTTCGGATTAATAATGATTTTCTTAAAGTTTTTTCAATTTTGCTTTCCGGTTCGTTGCTAATAATGGTTTGTAATTTATTTTGAACGGTTTTAATGGAATTTGCATCAAACTCAAGAAACTCAAGATATTCATTTATCATTGCCTGAAAATTTCCAGTACGGTAATATATCTGGGCAAGCTCCAGATTAAATGGATATGAATTATTTAACAGTTCCCTGCCTTTTTTGTAGGTTGCAATTGCCAGATTAAATTTATTCCTGTAAAGAAAAGTATTCGCTGTTTGTGATATTTTCATTTGGTTGGGGGGAAGGCTGTTAATTACTTTTATAAATTGTTTATCTGCTAATTCATGTTTATTTGCCTTTGAATAAACAAGACCGAGACCAATATTATACTTTGAATTTTTAGGGTTTCTTTTTATTTGCTTTTTTATGAGTTTTTCGGCTTTTTTATAATCGCCGAGCTCTATCAAACAATTTAAATAAAAAGTATAATAATTTTGTCTTCGTGTTTTGTTATATAGTTTTTCAAATAATTCAGCGGCTTTTTCAAATTCTTTATTGCGATAATACTGATAAGCTAATTGTGAATTGTCAATTTTTTTTCCGGGCTTTTGTTGATTTACAAAAGGGGGTCGGTTTACCTGGCTTATTACAGGTAAACTTAATGTTAAAGATAATATAAAAAATAAAGATTTTAGAATGTAGATTTTAGAATTTAGAATTTTATTTGTCATTGTTAGTTTGATGTTTGACGTTTGACGTTTGATGTTTGTCCTATAACTATTAACTATTTAATCATTTCCAAATTATAAATCCGTGCCAACCGGACGTCAAACGTCAAACGTCAAACAAATTAACATTGGTTCAATTTACTTAACTTATAAGTTCAAACCCTGTATAATCAACCAACACTTTTGGGATTTTGATACCATTATCCGATTGATTATTTTCAAGAAGAGCTGCAACAATTCTCGGTAAAGCCAATGCACTTCCGTTAAGTGTATGAGCAAGTCTTGTTTTTCCGTTCTTATCTTTAAATCTTAGCTTCATGCGGTTTGCCTGAAAACTTTCAAAGTTTGAAACCGAGCTTACTTCAAGCCATTTTTTCTGAGCTGCTGAATAAACTTCAAAATCGTAGGTTAAAGCAGAAGTAAAACTCAAATCTCCTCCGCAAAGTATTGAGATTCTGAAAGGTAATTCAAGCTTACGTATTAATGAAGAAACATATTCTTTCATTTCTTCAAGCGTTTGATAAGATTTTTCAGGGTGCTGTATCTGAACAATTTCAACTTTATCAAACTGGTGAAGCCGGTTCAAACCTCTTACGTCTTTTCCGTAAGAACCTGCTTCACGTCTGAAGCAACTTGAATAAGCAACATTTTTGATTGGGAAATCCCCCTCTTTAATAATTGTATCTCTGTAAATATTTGTTATAGGTACTTCAGCAGTCGGGATAAGATAGAAATTATCAATTCCAATGTGATACATCTGATCGTCCTTATCCGGCAGTTGGCCTGTTCCATAACCCGATGCTTCATTAATTAATAATGGGGGTTGATATTCAAGATATCCTTCTTTTAATGCTTCATATAAAAAAAAGTTTATCAGGGCGCGCTGCAAACGGGCTCCTTTACCTTTATAAAACGGAAAACCGGCTCCAGTAACTTTGCTGCCCAGCTCAAAATTAATTATATCGTATTTTTTTGCCAGTTCCCAGTGTGGAAGGGCTACTTCATCTAATTTTGGCAGCTCGCCTTCCTCAAAAACAATCTTGTTGTCTTCTTCCGTCTTTCCTTTGGGAACTGCAGGATGAGGAATATTTGGAACTTCAAGCAATAAATATTTTAAATCCTTAGAAGTTTTATCAAGCTGTTCGCTTAACTCTTTTGACAATTTTTTTAAATCACCGGTCTTTTGTTTTAATTGATTGGCTTCACCGGTTTTGCCGGTTTTAAACAAAATTCCTATTTCTTTTGCAATAGATTTTGATTCGGATAAATTATCATCTAACTTTTTTTGAATTTCTTTGCGGTTATTATCAAGTAAAATAATTTTTTCAATTATATCAGTATCAGTGAAATTTTTAATTGCAAGACGTTCAATAACCTCCTGCTTGTTTTCTTTTATATAATTTACTTGTAACATACTATATTATTTTCTATTATAAATTTTATACAAAAGTAACGGATTTTGATGAATTGAGTTGTAAAAATAAAAAAAATGGCAAAATAATATTTTGATGTACTGATAAAACATATTTGTATTAAACGGGTAATTTTTTAGTACTTAGTGTGACTTTGTGATATCCTTTGTGTTCTTTGTGGTAAAAAAAATCAATTTCAACCCTTGATTCACATTATTCGATATTCAGTGTTCGATATTTCGTTATTATATATAATTAATGTATAAAAAATTTAAAGCAAAATTATTATTGAACTGGTAAGAAAGGAGAATCCATCCATACGGATACATACGTACTAACTTTGTGTCGCTTGCTTCGCTTCGTATGACTAAAAGGAATCCGTCCATACGGATACATACGTACTAACTTCGTGTCGTTTGCTTCGCTTCATACGACTGAAAGAAGTCCTTATGGATGGACGGACGCTCTGCGGTTGTAAGGGGAATCCATACGGACGCCCTGCGGTTGTAGGGGAAATAAGGGGAATAAAGGAAATATAGGTTTAGCCTTTTTACTTTAGCCTTTAGCCTTTCTCATTCAATATCAGTTTATCAGGAATCTGACGGGATAACGGAAACAAAAGATTTGTTATTTTTTTTCTTTTTAAAAGTAACTGTGCCGTCAATCAATGCAAATAATGTATGGTCTTTACCAATACCAACATTGTTTCCGGGATTGTGAGCCGTTCCTCTTTGTCTGATGATAATATTACCGGCTTTTGCAAACTGTCCGCCGAATATTTTTACTCCTAATCGTTTACTTTCCGATTCTCTGCCGTTATTTGAACTACCGGCGCCTTTTTTGTGAGCCATAACTTAAAGTATTTAGTTATAAAATTATTCTTTTTTTGTTTCTTTTTTTGGTTTGGTTTCTGCTTTTTTCTTTGTTTTAGTTTTTACCTTCGGAGCAGTTTTGGGTTTTGCTTCTGCTTTTGCCGGGGTTAACGGTTTAGCTTTAGTTGCGGTTTTCGGCTTGGCTTCAGTTTTTGTTTCGGCTTTAGCAGTTGTTTTAGTTTTGCTAACGGTTTTTGGTTTTGCTTCTGTTTTTGTCTTTGGTGCAACTTTGGATTTTACTTCTGCTTTGGATACCGGCTTAGCTCTAATTACGGATTTTGGTGTAGTTTCAGCTTTTTTCTTAAGAGAAGCTTTTGGTTTTATTTCAATTTTTGCCGGAGCTATCTCTTTTACTTCTGCTTTTGCAGGTTTAGCTATTTTCTCAGTAATATTTTCAATTTGGATCTTGCTGAGATATTGCCTGTGTCCTGTTGTTTTTTTATAACCTTTTCTTCTCTTTTTCTTAAAAACAAGTATTTTATCTCCTTTTAAATGAGAAATTATTTTAGCAGAAATTTTTGCTCCTTCAATAAAAGGAGTTCCAAGACTAATATTTCCGTTATTATCTATCAAAAGAACTTCGTTAAATTCAACATTTGCTCCTTCTTCACCTTCTAAACGATGAACAAAAATCTCCTGATCTTTTTCCACTTTGAACTGTTGCCCAGCTATATCAATTATTGCGTACATTTTATATCCGTTAATTTATTTCCTTAAAAAATTGGAAGTGCAAAATTAGTAAAAAAATTAAATGAACAAAGCAAAAAGTAATTATTTATATAAAAATATTTAGAAGATGGTGTAATAATAAATATTTTTACACTAACCTGACCTATTCCTGACGTAGCTCAAAGCTACAAACAAATATAAATAGTAACCGTTCACAGAGTTAATAAATAAATTGTTCAATTGTTTCATTGTTCAATTGTTGAAATAAAACAAGTAATATGAAGAAAAAGTATTTACAACTCAATGATATAGATGCATATAAAACAGCTTTTAATTTAAGCAATTATGTGTGGGAAATTGTTGTTAAATGGGACTGGTTTGCAAAAAAACACATTGGCGGACAATTTGCTGAGGCAATTGATTCAATCTCTGCAAATATTGCAGAAGGTTTTGGACGTTATCATAAGAAAGATAAAATTAAGTTTTATCGCTACAGCAGTGGTTCTATTAAAGAATCTCTTGACTGGAATGAAAAATCAAAAATTAGAAACCTGTTGACCAATAAAGAATATAATCATATTTTCAGAGAATTAGATAAGTTGCCAAAAGAACTAAATCAACTTATCAAATACACAAACCTAAAATTGAAAGTCTAACAATAGAACAATCG
>JAUXFX010000127.1 GCA_030622635.1 Bacteroidota bacterium | reverse complement strand
TTATTTAGTTGATAAATAATTATGAAAAATAAAGAAAAAAATTTTGTTAATTTTGATTCAAAATCTCAGCTAAAAGAAAAAATACTGAAACTAAAAAAAGATAATAACGCAGTATTACTTGCACATTATTATCAAATTTCTGAAATACAGGATATTGCTGATTATGTTGGAGATAGTTTGGGATTAGCTCAAAACGCGGTTAAAACAAAATCGGATATAATAGTTTTTTCAGGTGTTCATTTTATGGCTGAAACTGCTAAAATACTAAATCCTGAGAAGTTAGTTATTGTACCTGATTTAGATGCAGGATGTTCGTTAGCTGAATCATGTCCGGAAGATGATTTTAAAAAATTTAAAGAAAAATATCCTGATCATATTGTTATTTCTTATATAAATTGTACGGCTGCAATAAAAACAATGTCGGATGTTATATGTACTTCAGGGAATGCAATTCAAATTGTTGAATCATTTCCAAAAGAGCAAAAGATAATTTTTGCTCCCGATAAAAACTTAGGTGGATATATAAACAGAAAAACCGGTCGTAATATGATTTTATGGAACGGAACATGTGAGGTTCATAATATTTTAAATACAGAGGAAATTATTAATTTAAAAATAAAAAATAAGGAAGCAAAGCTAATTGCACATCCTGAATGTAAAGCAACTGTTCTTGAATTAGCTGACTTTGTAGGATCAACATCTGCAATGCTAAAATTTACTAAATTTGATGATTCAAAAAAATATATTGTTGCTACTGAAACAGGAATTTTACATCAGATGCGTAAGGAATCTCCTGAAAAAGAATTTATTATAGTACCTTCGGATGAGACCTGTTCATGTAATGATTGTTTTGAAATGAAAAAAAATACTCTAAAAAAATTGTATTTATGTATGAAATATAAAAAACCGGAAATTTTAATTTCTAATGATATTATAGAAAAAGCAAAAAAGCCGATTATCAGAATGCTTGATATTTCTAGAAAATTAAAATTAATATAATTGATTATCAATTAAATAAATAATAAAATAATGAGATATCGTTTAATATTAATTTTTTCGACAATTGTATTGATAATATTTTCATCCTGCTCAAAAAAAATATTATTTACACAAGATATTAAGAAAAGGCTTGAAGAAAAAAATCTTGATTTTAGTAAGATACAATTCTATAATTCACATAAAATAATATTAAGAAGAATATTACCTTTTAATGAGGCTAATATTGCAAAAGGAGAAATAAAATTTGAGAACGGAAAATATATTGAAAGAATAATTTTTAATAAGTTTACCCCAGGAGTTTATGAAAACTCAAGCAGTAATAAAATAGACATATCATTTGAAAATGGTAATAATAAATTTATAAGATTTAATCTTGAAGGTTTTAAAGATTACAATAATTATTATCAAATAATGATAAGTAAAAATAAAGATAATTACGGTACAATTATTTATGATTCGTTAGAGTATCAAGTTCAGCCTGGCTGTGAAGAAACAAAACTACTTGTAAAGAAAAAAGAAATTTATAAGCTTGAAATAAGTCAGCGGGTTGTAAAAGGGAAAAAGGTTAGATAAATATTACGGATTAAAACAACAATTAACAGCATATCACTAAATAATATATAACAGTTGTTTTAATAGAAATAAAACTCTTTATGAAATACTATTTTTTTTTGATATTTTTTTTAATAATTTATTACACAGGTTTTTCACAAAATGAAATTAATCCTAACGGCTATAATATTTTTTATCATGAAAATGGTAAAATATCAAGTGAAGGTACAATGCGTAACAATAAGCCCGATGGTTATTGGAAAACGTATTATGAGGACGGTGTTTTAAAATCGGAAGGTAATCGTAAAAATTTTGAGTTAGACAGCATCTGGAAATTTTATGATAAAAATGAAACATTAATACTGGAAATAAATTATAAAAAAGATAAAAAAAACGGTATTAGAAAAACCTATCAAGAAAAAGATATCACAGAGGAAAATTTTATTAATGACGTAAAACAAGGGCTGACAATTTATTATTATCCTAATGGAAAAATAAAAAAAACAATAAATTTTATTGACGGACTTGAACAAGGATCAGCAAAAGAATATTCAGAAGATGGCACTATAATCACACTGATAGAATATAAAAAAGGATTTATAGTTAACCGCGAAAAAATTAATCGCTATGACCAGCAAAGATATAAACACGGAAAATGGAAATATTTCCATAAAAACGGTAATTTACAATTAGAAGGAAATTATAAGCATGGTTTAAAAAACGGATATTTTAAAGAATATTCTTCAGATGGAGATTTAATCAGCACAGCTAAATATGTTGATGATATTAAACAGGAGGAAGTGGCTGAACTTGTTAAGCTTGATATAAGAAAAAATTACTATAAGAGTGGACAGGTTAAGATAATTGCCAGTTATAAAAAAGGTATTCCGGAAGGAATTCGCAGAGAATATTCACCTGAAGGAAAAATTGAAAGATCGTATATTTTTAAAAACGGAAAAATTATTGGTGAAGGAATAATAACCGAAAAAGGAGAAAAAGATGGTCAATGGAAAGAATATTATGAAGACGGAAACCTGAAGGCAGAAGGATCATACAGTAAAGATATAAAAACTGAAAATTGGAAATTTTATCACAAGAACAATACACTTGAACAAGAAGGATCTTATACAGATAAAGGCAAAAAAGAAGGAATATGGAAATGGTATTATGATACTGGAAAATTATTAAGAGAAGAAAATTTTTATAACGGACTTGCCGATGGCTTGACGACAGAATATAACGAAAAAGGAAAAATTATAACACAGGGAGAATTTATTGAAGGACTGGAAGATGGGATGTGGTTTTATGAAATGGGCGATCATAAGGAAGAAGGTGAATACATTGATGGTTTGAGAAATGGTGTTTGGAAATATTTTTATGATGATGGAAAACTAAGTTTTGAAGGGAAATTTATTGATGATAATCCAAATGGAAAACATATATACTACTGGGATAATGGAAATATAAAGGAAGAAGGATTTTATTCAATGGGACGAAAGCAAGGTGAGTGGAAAAAATTTGACTATGATGGATTGTTGTTATTAGTGATTTCATATAAGAATGGAATAGAAACAAAATATGATGGTATAAAAATAAAATCTGATTTTATTGATAATATACAGGAGTAAGTATTATTTTTGCAAGCTTAAAATTTAAAGAAAGGAAAAAAATGTTTAAAAAATTAATTATTGTAATTTTTATTTCCGCGTTATTTATTTCATGTGGAAATAATGAAGGTCAAAAAAAGGATCTAGTAGTTGTTGAAACCGAAAATACTGTTGTTGATCCAATTGTTATTACAGTTGCGGAATTTAACGATAAAGCCGGCGAAATTGTTGGGGAATTAGTAGTAATTGAAGGTATAGTTGATCATGTTTGTGCACATGGTGGTAAAAGAATGTTTATTATTGATGAGGGTACTGATAGAAGAATAAAAATTGTTACTGGTGAGAGTATACCAAGTTTTAATACCGAAATGGAAGGAAGTGAAATTAAAATTCTTGGCACAGTTGACGAATTGGTAATTAATGAAAAATACCTTACAAACTGGGAAAACGAGCTTACAGTTGAGGCCGGAAAATCAAAAGGTATTGGTGATGGTACAGGTAATGGTGAACATAAAGGTGGAAGCCATGGAGATAAAGCTGACCAGGGAGAGCATGTAAAAGAATTAGGAAAGATAAAACAATACAGAGAAAAAATTAAAAATAGTGGCGATGACCAATTTTCTTTATACTCAATTGTTTGCGAAAAATTTAAAGTGAAAGAAGCCCCGCAAACAGAGGAATAAAATATTTAAGAGCCTCTTTTTTTATTTTTAAGAGATATGGAATTCAAATGGAGAAAATGGAACAGGGTTATTCATCGTGATTTTGGTTATTTTTTTTTCGGAATGACTATTATTTATGCATTATCAGGTATTGCAATTAATCACATCAACGACTGGAACCCAAATTATATAATTAAAACAAAAAGCATTTCAGTTAGTATTCCTGATGAAATAAATAAAAACGAGGTTTTAAATATTCTAAAAATATTAGATGAAGAAAAAAACTATAAAAAACATTACCTTCCAAAAGAAGATCAATTAAAAGTATTTCTTAAAAACGGCAATTTAACTCTTAATTTAAATAACGGGCAGGGGATAATTGAGACTATAAAAAAACGACCAATTTTTAAACCAATAAATTATCTTCATTATAATCCCATAAAATGGTGGACGTGGTTTTCCGACATATTCGCAGGCGCACTGATACTAATTGCAATTTCAGGTTTATTTATTCTTAAGGGAAAAAAAGGAATCACAAAACGCGGAGCATGGTTGACAGTATTAGGAATTTTGATTCCGGTTATTTATTTATTAATATTTTATTACTGAAATTATTCATAATTAGCTAAAAATGAACGAAATCATCATCATTATCATATTTTTACTGTGGTATATATTATCACTTGTAATATCTGTGAATATTGGTAAGAGAAGAAAAATAGGAGAGGAGTGGTCGTTTTTTTTCTGTATGATTTTAAGCCCCATAATTGGAATAATTATTACTTTGGTTTCTACGAAAATAAATAAACCAGAAGTGTATAGAAATTCTGTAAACTAATATAAAAATCTCCCCGACAAATTCAACGGGGAGATTCATCTATTTAATTACTCATTGCTTTCACGAGGTATTTCATTAATTATTCAGGTGATTTAGTGAATTTGTTATAGAGCCATGCAAAAATTGCACATCCGATAAATCCGTCAACAAAAGCCCATGCTAAGCCAATAAATGCCCCATACCAGGTTACGGTATAGCCCAGATAAACAGCATCTAATTTAGCAAGTACTCCACCTGAATGCCCGAAAATTAAAAACCAATAGGTTAGGAGAAAAATTGCTAAACCCCATACAATTCCTCCTGCAAAAGCAAATGATTTTACATTTAATTTCATAAAAACCTCCTTTTTGTGAATGTTAAATTGATTAATTGTAAATAAAATTAAGACTTAAAAATATAAAAGTAAATAAATATTATTGATTATACAAAAAAAACATGTTAGTCAACCAATAAAAAATCAATTTGCTTTCTTGATAAGTCGACATCCTTAACCTTAATTTTTACTTTATCACCGAGCTTATAGGTATTACCAAAAGACTGACCAATTATGCGGTAATTATCTTCATCAAGATAATAAAAATCATCTTTCATGTCTTTTAGGTGTATCATGCCCTCACATTTATTTTCCTCAATTTCAACATAAAGTCCCCATTTACTGACACCTGAAATCAAACCGTAAAATTCTTTTCCAACTTTATCTAACAAAAATTCAGCTTGTTTATATTTAATTGAATCGCGTTCGGCACCAACAGCTTTTCTTTCCATTTCAGAAGAGTGCTCGCAAATTTCTTCGTATTCTTTTTGATTTACCGATGGCTCATTATGTAAATACCAATTTAACAAACGATGGGTTACAAGGTCGGGATAACGCCTTATAGGTGATGTAAAATGCGAATAATAGGGAAAAGCCAAACCATAATGACCAATGTTATGAGTTGAATATTCAGCTTTTGACATTGTTCTTATGGCTATGGTTTCAATCATGTTTTCCTCGGCTTTTCCTGATATTTCCTTAAATAAATTGTTCAGCGATTTTGAAATATTTTTCTGTGTGCTGATATTTAAATTATAACCGAGTTTTTCTAAAAACAGAACGAATGTATTTAGTTTTTCAGAATTTGGCTTATCATGAATGCGGTAAATAAAAGTTTTTGGTTTTTGTTTTCCTTTCCTTTTTCCGATAAATTCAGCTACATGATTATTTGCCAGCAGCATAAATTCTTCTATAAGTTTATTTGCTTCTTTTTGTTCTTTAATATAAATGCCTATTGGTTTTCCGTTTTTATCAAGATTAAATTTTACTTCTTGTGTTTGAAAATTTATTGCTCCATTTTTAAAACGCTCAATTCGTAATTTTGTGGCAAGGTCATTCAAAACACATATTTCTTCGGCACAATCTCCTTTTTTCGTTTCAATAATTTTCTGGGCTTCTCCATAATTGAGTCTGCGGTTGGAATTTATTATGGTTTTACCAAACCAACTATTAACAACTTTTGCATTTTTATCCATTTCAAAAACCACAGAAAAACATAATTTTTCTTCATTGGGTCTTAATGAGCACACAAAATTGGAAAGCTTTTCAGGCAGCATAGGAATAACCCTGTCAACAAGATAAACGGATGTTCCTCTTTTATAAGCTTCTTTATTGAGTATTGTACCGGGTTTTACATAATGAGAAACATCAGCAATATGTATACCAACCTTCCAGTTACCGTTATTTAATTTTTTAAGCGACAGGGCATCATCAAAGTCTTTGGCATCACGTGGATCAATGGTAATAGTAAAAACCCGCCTATAATCTCTACGGGTTTTTATTTCAGAGTTTGTTATTTCAGCAATAATATTTTCAGCTTCTTTTTCAGTATTTGCAGGAAAGGATAAAGGAAAATCATATTCAGCTAAAATGGATTGCATTTCAACATTATTATCTCCGGGATAGCCGAGAATTTTTGTTACTTCTCCGAAAGGATTTTTAGAATGTTTAGGCCACTCGGTAATTCTTACAATAACTTTTTGACCGTTTTTTGCTTTTTTGATAGCACTTTTGGGAATAAAAATATCAACAGGTAAAGATTTGCTGTCGGGAATAAGAAAAGCAAAGTTTTTTGTTATTTCAACGATCCCCACATGTTGTTTTTTATCGCGGGATATTATTTCAATTATTTGTCCCTCGGTTTTTCTGCCTTTCCTTTTTGGAAACAGAAATACTTTTACCTTATCTCCGTTAAGGGAGCGATAAGTGTTATTGGCAGAAATATAAATATCTTCCCCACCTTTTTCAGATATAACATAGGCTTTACCGGTTTGTTTCATATCAACAATACCGGTGATGTAAGATTTTTTCCCCATAAAGTTTTTAATTAATGCTGAGTTAAGTTTATATTTTCCTGGCTTAATTTCATTAATTTTTTTGTTTTCCGAAAGCTCTTTCAAAATAGTAATAATCAAATCTTTACTTGCCATATCCGTAATTCCCAGTAAATGGGATATTTGTTTATAATTATAAGCCCTGAAAGGATTATTAATAAATATATTTAATATGCTTCCGGCAAATGTACTTTTACCTTTTAATTTATTTTTTTTACTGATGTTTTTTCTTACCATTTTAAATAGACAATTTTTTTACAAAAGTATGTAAAACTTACTGATAAAGTTTATATAAAAAATTGGGCAAAAAGCATGTAAATCCATCAAATACCTTTCGGAATAGCTTCGATTAATTTTCGTGTGTATTCGGATTTTGGATAATTGTAAATTTGGTCTGCATCGCCGATCTCTTCAATTTTGCCGTCCTTCATTACAGCCATTCTGTCGGACATGAATTTGACAACCGAAAGATCGTGGGAAATAAAAATATATGTAAAACCATATTCCCTTTTCAGGTCATTTAAAAGGTTTAATACCTGTGCCTGAATTGAAACATCCAATGCTGAAACCGATTCATCGCAAATAATAAAATTGGGATTTAAAGCCAGAGCCCTCGCAATACAAATTCGTTGCCTTTGTCCGCCGGAAAGTTCATGCGGATAGCGATAAAAGTAACTTTTATCAAGGTTTACTTTTTCAAGCAACTCAAAGACCTTTGATTTTCTGATTTTATCGTTTTTATAAAGCTTATGTACTTTCATCGGCTCCATAATTGCCGAACCAACGGTTATTCTTGGATTTAGTGAAGAATATGGGTCCTGAAAAATTATTTGCAGGTTTTTTCGTAATTTTCTTAATTCTTTTTTTGATATTGTTTCAATATTTTTTTCATTATATAATATTTCACCTCCGTTTGTGTCAACAAGTTTTAATATTGACCGCCCAAGGGTAGTTTTTCCACATCCCGATTCACCCACCAAACCTAAAGTCTCACCCGGGTAAACATTTAAACTAACATCATTTACAGCCTTTATATAGTTTTTTGTTTTTCCAAAAACACCTTTTTTAACCGGAAAAAAAGTTTTGATATTTTTTAATCTTAAAATCGGTTCTTTTTCAAATATTTTCTTTTGTTCTGATTTTCTTTCCTTTTCAGTAATAATTAAATCTTTTGTAAGACCATTGATTGTAATTTTACTTTCATTTTCCAGAAAATCATCAATAACGGGAAGTTTCTTCAGCCTGATATTTAATGGTGGTCTGCATGCTAAAAGTCCCTTGGTATATGGATGCTGAGGATTTTTAAAGATGCTCTCTGTCTTCCCACGCTCAACTATTTTACCTTTGTACATCACCAAAACAGTATTGGCAATTTCGGCAATAACACCAAGGTCGTGAGTGATGAAAATTATACTCATTCCATAATTTTTTTGCAAATTTTTCATCAGTTCAAGAATTGTTTTTTGAACTGTTACGTCCAGGGCGGTTGTCGGCTCATCTGCAATTAAAATTTTGGGATTGTTTGACAAAGCCATGGCAATCATAACCCTTTGTTTTTGTCCGCCGGAAAGCTGATGTGGATAAGAGCTGAAAATATCGTTAGGTCTGGGAAGTAAAACCTCATTGAAGAGTTCAATTGTTTTTTCTTTTGCTTTCTTTTTAGAGATGTTTTGGTGTTGCCTGATTGCTTCAACAATTTGATTTCCACATGTGTAAACAGGATTTAAAGATGTCATTGGTTCCTGAAATATCATTGCAATTTTTTTACCCCTGAAAGATTGAATATTTTTTTGGGAAAGTAAAGAAAGGTCAATTTTATTGCCTGAAGGATCATAATAATTGATATTACCGGAAATGATCTTACCAGGTGGAGTTTGTATAAGCCGCATGATCGAGAGGGCAGTAACGGATTTACCGGAACCCGATTCCCCGACAATACCAAGAACCTCGCCTTTTTTAAGGGAAAAACTAATATCGTCAACAGCCCTGACATTTTCATTTTCAGTTTTAAAATCAACCGTTAGATTATTAACTTCAAGTAAAAGTGATTGCTTTGACATGAGTACAAAGATAAAAGGAATTAAGTGTACATTAAAAATAATTTCTGTCAACCTACAATTTGAAAAATAATAATGTTATTTAGTGTCTGCAGGAAAACTCAATATTTTGGAGTGCTTAGTCAGAAATCGTCAAGTTCGAGGCTTGTGAAGTGCAGAAAATCAAGAGTCCGTACGGATGACTGGTTTTCTGCACGAGCATAACGAAGAAATTGGCGTTTTCTGGCAAGCACTAACTATTCTTTATTACTTGCAATTACATCATAAGTCTTTTCACGCTCCTCCGCCTCCTTCATCCATCCGGGGAG
>JAUXFX010000091.1 GCA_030622635.1 Bacteroidota bacterium | reverse complement strand
TTTTTGCCCTGCATTATATGCTTCTAAAATATCTTCTATTGGCTTGGTTTTAGAAACCGCAACCAATTTTATATTTTCAGGAATTTCTTTCAGTAAAACCGACAGATTATTTTTAATGCTCATATCTTTAAAGTTTAGATATACAAAATTAGAATTTTTTAATGAATTAAATGAGTTTAATTTATATTTTTGTTGCAACTTTTCCTGAATTTATTTTATGAAAACAATACTTAAATCTTTAATAAAACAATTTATTTTTTGGTTATTGTTTTTTGCTTTTCTTAGAGCAATTTTCCTGATTTATAATTATAAATTCCTTGTTATTGAAGATATAGGTTTTTGCGAAGTAGTTGCTTCTTTCTGGTATGCAATCAATCTTGATATTGCCTCTACTTGCTATATTCTGTTAGTTCCATTTTTAATATTACTTGTTCAATCGTTATACTGTCCTGATTGGTTGAATATTTTCAACAAAGTTTATACTGCAATAATTTTATTTCTTTATTCATTATTGACAACAGCAGAATTGGGAATATATGAGGAATGGAAAACAAAGTTACATTATAAAGCATTAAAGTATTTATCAAATCCATCTGAAATTTATGATTCTGCCGAAACAGATAAATTTTTTATCCTTATCGGGATATTGATTTTACAGTTTATAACAGGATTTATTATTTACAGGAAATTCTTTTATCAGAAAATAAAAGGGATAAAAAGAAATTATTTATTTTCTGTTTTATTTTTACTAATTACACCTGTTTTACTTGTTGTGGGAATGAGAGGGGGAATAAGACAAATTCCAATCAATCAAAGCCAGTCATATTATTCAAAGCACAATATTTTAAATCTGGCTGCTGTAAATTCAGGGTTTAATTTATACATAAGCATATTTGAAAATCTGAAAAATTTTGGTAAAAACCCTTTTGAATTTTATTCTTCCGAAGAAGCCGGAATAATTGTAGAAAAAATTTATAAGACACCAATTGATTCAACAATCTATATTTTAAAAACACAACGTCCGAATATTGTTTTGATAATAATGGAAAGCTGGTCAGGTGATCTAATAGAATCACTGGGTGGTGAACCTGGCATTACGCCAAAGTTCAGGGAACTGGAAAAAGACGGAATTCTATTTACAAATATTTATTCACCCGGTACTCGTTCGGAGCAGGGGATGGCTTCAATTTTCAGTGGTTTTCCAGCACATCCTATTTCTGCAATTACAGTACAGCCCGATAAATTCGTAAAACTTCCAAGTTTAAATCATGTATTAAAAGATGCAGGTTATTCAACTTCATTTTATTTTGGCGGGCAGCTTATTTATGGAAATATCAAAAGCTATATTATTTATAATGATTTTGACAAGATTACCGAAATTTATGATTTTCCGGATAATATACCACAAGGTAAGTTAGGTATCCATGATGAATTTGTTTTTGATTGGCAATTAAAAGAGTTAAACATAGAAAAGGAACCTTTTTTCTCATCAATATTTACATTAAGCACTCACTCGCCTTTTGATATGCCTATGGAGAAAAAGATATTCTGGGGTGATAATGTAAATATGTATCTTAATTCGGCTTGGTACACAGACAGTTGCCTTTACGATTTTATTTTAAAAGCAAAGAAGCAGGCATGGTTTGATAATACATTATTTATTGTTGTAGCTGACCACAGCCATTATTCATATCGTAACTGGAGTTATTTTTCACCAGAATATCATAAAATTCCTTTATTATTTTTCGGCAATGTGATTAAGGATGAATACAAGGGAATGAAGTGTGATAAATTGGGCTCACAAACAGATATAGTCGGAACACTGTTACTGCAATTAGGAATAAACGCTAAAGAATTTCATTGGAGTAAGAACCTGCTTAATCCAGGAAGTCCCGAATTTGCTTATATAGCTTTTGAAGAAGGAATAGGATGGATAAGACCTTCGGGCGATTTCTTTTATGATAACCGCTTTGATCATTTCTATTACATAAATATTGATTCAACATCTCAGGATTCAATTATTAAAGAAGGAAAAGCCTTCCTTCAATCTGTTTTTCAGGAATATATGGAGTATTAGCTTATTTAGAATGAAAATAAATTAATAAAAAAAAGGAACTTTTTTGAAAAATCAGGAACTAATTAATGAAGATGTTAATAAATATGTGGTATTGTTTAATTAGAGTCGGTCTATAAAGTCACGTTCTAACAATTTAAGATTTTAGAATTCAGATTTAAGATTTAAAATTTTGTTGATTATCAGCGGATTTTAAAATAATAATCTAAAATCTAAAATCATAAATCTAAAATTTTATCAACATAATTGACTTTATGGACAGGCACTAATTTATCGTTTATTATCCTTCCGAAGTTCACACTTAAAACAAGGGATCCGAACCAAACCAATCTGGTTGAATTTGTCCTCAGAAGGTTCGGATCCCTTTTATATTCTAACTTAAGCAGCCCTTACACGAAAACTCAGTTATTGGCGTTTTCTTGCAAACACTAAGTATTAATCCAATGAATGAACAATCAATCCACTTCTCAATTTTGGTTCAAACCATGTGGTTTTTGGAGGCATAATGTTGTCTGTATCGGCAATATTTATTAATTGTTTCATTGATACAGGATAAAGAGCAAAAGCCACTTTCATTTCTCCGCTGTCAACTCTTTTCTTTAATTCACCCAAACCACGAATCCCCCCGACAAAATCTATTCGTTTGGAGCGTCTGAGGTCTTTTATGTCAAGTATTGGGTCTAAAATCTGTTTTGTTAAAATAGTAACATCAAGCACACCAATCGGGTCGGTATCATCATAAGTACCATCTTTTGCAGTTAATGAATGCCATTTTCCGTCAAGGTACATTGAAAAGTTATGTAAAAGGCCGGGTTTGAATATTTCAGTTCCCTTATATTCAACAATAAATCCTTTCTTAAGCTTTTCTAAAAATTCTTCAGTTGTGTTTCCATTAAGGTCTTCAACTACACGATTGTAATCAATAATTGTTAATTGATTATCAGGGAAATGAACAGCAAGAAAAAAGTTATATTCCTCATCACCTTTATGATTCGGATTATTTTTTTTACGCTCATTTCCTACTAAAGCAGCAGCAGCAGTTCTATGGTGTCCATCAGCAACATAAGTGGCAGGCAAAGCTTTGAACAGTTCAATTATCCTGTCAATTTTATTCTGGTCGCGAATAACCCAGAAATGATGCCCGAAACCATCCTCAGAAGTAAAATCATATTCAGGTTTATTTTTTATGACTTCGGCTACAATATCATCAATTTCTTTAACAGCAGGATAAACAAAGAAAACAGGCTCGTAATTCATGCTACTTGTTCGTATATGGTTCATCCGGTCTTCTTCTTTGTCAGGACGGGTTAGTTCATGCTTTTTTATTACATTGTTCATGTAATCCTCAACACCTGCACAGCCAACAATGCCGTATTGCGTTCTTCCGTTCATTGTCTGGGCATAAATATACAGGTAATCCTTATCATCCTGAACCAGAATTTTATCGTTTATCAGTTTGAAAAAATTCTCTTTTCCTTTTTCATAAACTGCTTTATCGTGTGGATCAGTGTCATCAGGTAAATCAATCTCAGGTTTCACAACATGAAGATATGAATATTTGTTATAAGCTGATTCTATCCTGGCTTCTTCTTTATTTAAAACGTCATACGGACGTGAAGCTATTGAATGTGCTTTTTCTTTTATGGGTCGTATCCCTTTAAATGCTTTTAAAATTGCCATAATTAGTAAGAATTTGCTTCTACTTTTTCCTCATTTGTAGAATTATTTGTAGAAGTATTTACAGAAGTTTTGTTATAATTATTTCTTTGTAAAGATGAAATAAGAGCACCAATCATTTTTGTCATTTCCATTAAAGTATTTCTTGATTCATCTGTCATAATATCTGTAATATAATTCAGATTATGTGAAATAGTTGTATAAACCAGACATTCTCTAACTGAGCTTTTTGCCATTTTCAGATAATAAACAAACTGACTTTTATTCCTTGCAGAACCTTCGGCAATGTTCAGAGCAATATTTCTGGATGCATTATTAAACTTTGGAGCCAATTCATTGTTCTCTTGTTCGGGAAACAATTTTGTTGCTTCATAAACCCAATTGATATAATCCAGTGCTTTCTGATATATTCTCAAATCTTCAAACCTGAAGAAAGTATATGTTTTTTCATTGTCAAATTCATTTTCCATATTAGTAGTTATTTTAATTAGTTAAAAATTTGATTAATTTACCTGATAAGTTTTATCACCTTTTTCAAGATAATTGATGATTTGGGTAGCTGCAGCAATACCGGCATTTATATTAGCTTCAGATGTTTGAGCACCCATTTTTTTAGGTGTAAAGAAAAATCTTCCTTCGAATTTTCCGGCAATCTCGTCTTTACAATCCGGAGCAATATCAGAGATGTACTTGAAGTCGTTTCTGTCAGCAAATATTTTTAATAAGCTTTCTTCACAAACAACCTCTTTTCTTGCAGTGTTGACAACTGTAGCACCTTTTGGCATTAATGAAAGAAGTTCGTAGTTAATTGAGTTTTTTGTCTTTTCATTTGCAGGGATATTTACTGAAATATACTGACAAGTTTTATAAAGTTCCTCAACTGAGTTCAAAACTTTCACACCATCTTTTTCAATAGTTTCCTTTGGGATGAACGGGTCATAAGCATAAATCTCCATTCCAAAACCTTTTGCTATTTTGGCAACATATTTTCCGACATTTCCATAAGCGTGGATACCGAGTTTTTTCCCGCGAAGTTCAGTACCTGCAGTGCCGTTAAATTGGTTTCTTATAAGGTAAACCATCATTCCGAGTGCCAGTTCGGCAACTGCATTTGAGTTTTGTCCCGGAGTGTTCATTGCAACAACTCCTTTGTCAGTAGCTGCTTCAAGGTCAATATTATCGTATCCGGCGCCTGCTCTTACAATAATTTTAAGGTTCTTTCCCGAATCAATAACTTCTTTTGTAGCTTTATCACTTCTGATAATTAAAGCGTCAACATCTTCAACTGCTTTAACAAAATCCGACTGTTCCGGATACTTTTCAAGAAGAATAGTTTCATATCCTGCTTTATCAAAGATTTCTTTTATCGCGTTAACCGCTGCCGGAGCAAACGGCTTAACGGTTGCTATTAAAACTTTAGTCATAATAATAAATTTTTTAAATTGTTTTTTCAAAATCCTGCATTACACTAATAAGAGCTTCAACGCTTTCAATTGGAAGAGCATTATAAGTAGAAGCTCTGAAACCACCTACCGAGCGGTGTCCTTTAATTCCTATCATTCCTCTTTCGGAAGCAAAATCAAAGAATTCTTTTTCATATTTTTCATATCCGTCGTTCATCACAAAACAAATGTTCATTAATGAGCGGTCTTCTTTATGTAAAACAGTTCCTTTAAAAATAGGACTTCTGTCAATTTCGTCATAAAGCATACCAGCTTTTTTAACATTGATTTTTAACATTTCTTCAAGACCACCTAAATTTTTCAGCCATTTTAATGTTTGAAGTGCTGCAAAAACCGGAACACAAGGAGGTGTGTTGAACATTGATTCTTTATCAATATGAGTTCTGTAATCAAGCATTGTAAGCATGGGATGGTCCACTTTTCCTAAAACATCATTTTTAACAATAACAAATGTAACTCCGGCAGGAGCTAAGTTCTTTTGAGCACCTCCGTAAATAATTGTATATTTGGAAACATCAACCGGTCTGCTGAAAATATCAGATGACATATCAGCAACTAAAGGAACATTAACATCCAAATCTTTTTTTATTTCAGTTCCGTAAATGGTATTATTGGTTGTGATGTGAAAATAATCAGCATCATCAGGAACAGTATAATCTTTAGGAATGTAAGCAAAATTCTTATCTTCTGAAGATGCAACAACATCAACTTCTCCAAATATTTTTGCTTCTTTAATAGCTTTTTTTGCCCATGCACCCGTATTTAAATAGGCAGCTTTTTTAATAAATAAATTATATGGAATCATTGCAAACTGGGTGCTTGCACCGCCTCCTAAAAACAAAACCGAATAACCTTCGGGGATTTTTAAGAGTTCTTTAAATAATGATACAGCTTCATCCATAACAGCAACAAATTGCTTGCTACGGTGCGATATCTCCATTAACGACAAACCCGTATCTGCAAAATCATAAAGAGCTTTTGCAGTATTTTCGATCGTGTATTGCGGCAGGATAGATGGTCCTGCATAAAAATTATGTTTTTTCATAATAGTATATTTTAGTTATTAATTGTGATAAAAAAAACAAGCAAAGATAAAATATTTTACCTATAAAAAACAAGATAGTATCATAAAATTAATTAAAGTATTTTTGCAAATATATATTATGGTCGAAAAAGCTATTTAGTTTTTATTCTGATTACAATTATAAATTAATAAAATATGGATTTAAATAAAAGAATTAAAACATTTATCAGCTTAGGCGAATTTTTAAGTTTTTTTAAAAAAGATGTTGAGTTTAATGATAATTCAAATGTTCTCTTTAAAAAGCATTACAATTCATTTAACAACATTATTAAAACAAGTTATGAAAAAAATGCTTGGTTTACCGAAGAAAATGTCAGGAATGCAATAACTTCAATTTCCGAAAGCTTAAAAGAGAAGAACATAAAAAAATGGATCAAGCCGTATATTAAAAAATTTAATAATAATAGAATATCAAAAAGGGTAGGTGTTGTAATGGCGGGTAATATTCCTGTTGTTGGCTTTCACGACTTTTTATGTGTGTTGATTTCGGGAAATACTTTTGCAGGGAAACTTTCATCGCAAGACCCGGAATTATTGCCTGCTATTGCCAAAGTTTTGATTGACATTGAACCTGAATTTAAAAATAAAATTGAATTTACTGAAGAAAAACTAACCAATTTTGATGCAATTATTGCAACAGGCAGTGATAATACTTCGCGTTATTTTGAATATTATTTTGGGAAATACCCGAATATAATACGCAAAAACAGAAACGGTGTGGCTGTGATTTCAGGTAATGAAACACATGATGAATTAAGATTGCTTGGACAGGATATTTTTATGTATTTCGGTTTGGGCTGCCGTAATGTTTCAAAAATATTTGTTCCCAAAGCTTATTCATTTGATAAATTTATTGATGCTGTTAAAAGTTTTGAGGATGTTATTAACCATTGTAAATACAGAAATAATTACGATTATTATAAATCAATTTATCTTATAAATAAAACAGCACATCTTGATAACGGTTTTTTAATGTTAAAAGAGGATAAAGGATTTGGTTCTCCGATTTCAGTTCTTTATTTTGAATATTATGAAAATAAGAACGAATTAAATAATTTACTAAATTCAAATGCTGATAAAATCCAGTGTCTAATTTCAAATGACAAGGAAATAAATTCCTGCATATCTTTTGGTACGAGCCAGTCACCGCAATTATGGGATTATGCCGATGGTATTGATACAATGGAGTTTTTGTTGGGGGTTTGAAGAATACAGTGTTTTCAAAACCGCTTTACAGCTAAAACAAATTTGTTTCGTATCAAAAACATTCCATTTCTAAAACCATTATTTTTTACTTAATTTTAAAGTTCTTTCAATATTAACTTAGGAAGAAATGGAATGTTTAATAAATATTTATAAAAGATTTTTTTATTTGTTCTTTTGGCTTGAACCAAGAGATTCTAAGTCCAAACCTGACAGGTTTTAAAAACCTGTCAGGTTTCAGAAATTACTTTTTTATAATCTTCACCGACTCTTTTATTTTATCATTAATGATCAGGTTAATGATATAAGTTCCCGCAGGTAATTTTTGACCGTAAACGTTTGTCCCATCCCAGTAAAATTTACCGCTTCCGGGAAGTTGCCGAACATCCATTAGTGTGCTTACTTTCCTGCCGTTCATATCATAAACATCTATTATAATATGACCGCTTTCTTTTGTGATATAATTTATGTATGTTCCGTAATTAAATGGGTTGGGGGCGGCTTTTAATAATTTTTTATTTTTTATTTTTAATTTTGGATTATAGTAGTCAATCCCTACCCATGGTCCATATTCATAAGCACCCATATCAACAAAACCATCCCAAACACGTGGATTACCTAAAATATCTGTTTCCGGCAGCACAACACCTTCCGGCAAGTCAAGTGTGCCGGTATTTATGCAAGGAGAAACGGCTGAAAGGCTGTAAGGATACATGCAAGCTGTATCCCACATCGGATCAGTATCTATGTTTGTGTAATCGTAGTAAACATTATTACCTGTACTTAAAATCCTAATGCCTTCTTCACCTCCTTGTACCAAAGAATTACAAATATTCAAATCGCAATCTCCGTAATTATCAGTGGACATATAAATTTCTGCAGGATAATTATTATACAATATTGAGTTGTAAATATGCAAATTTGAACTGTATGTTACTCCTATGTTTGCGCCTTGATCATTATCAGAAGTATTACCTCCAAATGTACAGTTTGTTATAAATGCCTGTCCACCAGAACCAACGCTAAGTGAATTCGCACCAGCCCAAATATAATCTATTGTATGATTTCGTGTAAAAACACAATTATTAAAATAAGCTGTCATTGAATCAGGGTAACTGACTTGACACAAAATAGCTGCTCCACCACCAAAACCTTCTTCCGGGTTACTGTAATCAGGATAATTTTCAATAAAACGACAATTAACTAATCTTACTGTGTCTGAAAAATTATCTGTAATATTATTTGTTCCTGCCCTAAAAGCTTTTCCACCAATATTATTTATAAAATCTACATTTTTAAATAAAACATTATTCGATTGCCTGACTTTTACACAACTAGTGATTCCACCAGTATTTTCTTCAAATAATAGATTTTCATATATTGAAGAATGATTTTCAAAAAGCATTACTGCACCATAACCATAAGGGCTATTAATATCACCATTACCATTTCTTAAAGTTAAATTACTTATTTTGTAGTTATCAGCATAAACAATACCCTTTAGGATATAAATTTCATCTTCGGCATCAAGAATAGTTGAATCGCGATTTTCGCCTTGTATAGAAACATTTTTCTTTAAACTTAAAGGAAATTTCTCTCCTGTTGATTGTGAATATATTCCATTACTAACATGTATAGTATCCGGCTGAATACTATCTGAAGACATTTTTAATAACGCAAAACTTATATCTTTTAAAGGCTCATCAGGTGAAAGACCATTATTTTGATTATCTCCATTAGGATCAACAAATAAATTCTGAGTTGATGATTGAATTTTCCCTACATTAATTTCATAAGTAATATCATTTTTTGGATATCCATATCCTTCTATTGATAACAGATAATAATAATCAGGAGAATTAACAGTAAAAGTATCAACTACAACATGTAATGGTGAACAATTATTACCCGCTTTAAAAATATCCGTTCCTTTTGCTGCATAATTCAAATAAATATTACATTTATTTATAGAATCAAATTCAATCTCTCCGTTTAATATATATAAACCACCGCCAGTCTTATAAGCATGATTATATTTAATTGTAACATTCGAAACAAATACATTTGATTCTTTACAGAATATCCCACCACCATTTCCGGTTACTTTATTTTCACTGATAATACAGTTATAGATATTTACGGAAGAATATAAAATAAAAGCACTTCCTCCACAAATATACCCATACCATGTACCACTTCCATGCTTTAAAGTAAAACCATTTATTGTAATTTTAGTTTGACAATTAAATATTTCGAAACAACTACCCGTATTATTTCCATTAATTATGGTTTGTTGGATGTAAGAAGCATTTCCCGTGGTTAAGGTTAAACTACCTATTGTAATATTTTTTTCTTCGCAGTAAACATTTTCATAATATGTTCCCGGCCAAACCAAAACAGTATCTCCATCAATTGAGGCATCAACAGCTTGCTGTATGGTAGTGTAATCGCCGGTACCGTCTTGTTTTACGGTGATGATTTGGGCTGAGGCAGTGTGGCCACATCCAAGGATTAGAAATAATAATAATATTTTTATTGTTTTCATGGTATTTTAAATTTGATGATAGCGCCCTTCGTCTTCGCTCAGGGTGACAATACAATACTGTCATACCGAGCGTAGACGAGGTACACTTCGTCTTCGCTCAGTGTTACTGTTATATTGAATTTTTTATAAAGCATATGATTTTCTTTTATCTTAAAATAACTACTTTTGTCTGAGCATAGTTAGTCCCTGCCCGGAGTTTAAGAATATAAACACCGTTGGGCAAGGGCTTTCCATTGCTGTCTGTGCCGGTCCAATTTATGCTGTAATTTCCTGCTTCGCTAACACCTTCCTGTAATATGTTTAATGACTTACCATACAGATCGTAAACCACGATCTGCACATTACATTCTACTGTAATAAAATATTCTATGGTGCAATAGTCTTTAAACGGGTTCGGCAAACATGAAATCAATGTCTGTTCATTTGTTAATAGGTTTTTATTATCATACTTATGATTCTTGAAGGACACAAAGTAATAATCTTGTTTTTCAACAGTATTAATAATCCTCTTTTCCCATGTTCCTGTTTTATTATTATTGACTAAGTATTCTTTTATTGCAGGTTTATTTGACTTTAAACTGTCGTAATATTCTTCAAATGTTACATCACCGCTCATGCCTTCAATATAGCCGGGAACCAGAACAATAGTATCGTTAGTAAGTACTGTTGAAGCACCTATACAAGAATCACCAACGAAAGCTCCTATTTCCAATGGATTTGCAGTTGTGTCCAATTCGACAAAGAAAGAAGTATAATCAGCCTGTTCGTTATACTGATAATACTCAGTTGCTGATTTTTCTTCAGAAGCAGGAGGATTTCCATATCGCTGCCACTGAAAACTAAGGTAAGAGTTAGTTCTAAGTATTACCATATCTCCATAATTCAATGATATGCCACTTTGATGACATGCACACATCCAATAAGGTTGAGGATTACCTTCCGGAGAATGCCATTCTTTTACACAAGACCAGAATTGTGCTTTAATTGAAGTAAGTTCGTTAAGTACATTATCGGGAATAGCATCGAATGGTGATTGGGTTTCATAAAGCCAATATCCTACCCAATTATCATATTGGCTAAAAATAGTAATATTTTCGGTTGGGTCAAGGACATTACCTTTTAAGTGAAGCCATTTGTCTCCATAATATTGAGGATAATAATCTAGTTTGAGTTTATAACCAAGTGTGCTTTGGATGTCAGATAATTCTCCTGATGGCTGCCAAATATCATTATTAAAAATATTATATTTAATAACATCGTTATTCGGCGGAAGATTTTCTAATCTACTTCCATTAATATAATCATTCGGGTCAATGTTTTCATTATTTTCACCATAAAGCACATCATTAACAACAACAGGATCGTTTCCATCGCGGTCAAGGCGGGGGAATGAGAGCCATGCCCATTCACCGTTGTTTAAAAGAAGTGCTTCATTTGTTTCAAAAAACACCTTGCTCACACAACTATGCCCGCCGTTTGGAAGGTAAATATAATTATTATACGGATCAATGTAAGGTGTTGTAATGTTGTAAAACCTATACCCGTAATCAGGACAATGGTCAAGTTCAGGATAAAAGCTTGTTATACCGAGATTATGAGATAAAAGTGAAAAAATGGTAGAGCAGGGATCAAAATAAAATAATTTTACTTCTGTAC
>JAUXFX010000270.1 GCA_030622635.1 Bacteroidota bacterium | reverse complement strand
TCCTAAAACTTAAAATTATAAGTAATCGAAGGAACAATCGTAAAAAGGTACACCATCACTGCTTGTGTTTCAGTCGGATCATCCTCGTTTTTTTGAAAATTTATTGAGTACGCATTTTTTCGTGCATAAGCATTGTAAACTGACAGGTTCCAGCTCGATTCAAATCTCCTTCTTTTTTTACTTAATAATGATACACTCAAATCAAGGCGGTGATAAGCAGGCATCCTGTACCCGTTTCGTTCGGTATAGTAATTGGCAATATGGTCGTCAATCAAATATTTTCCGCTTGGAAAAGTAACTGCATTGCCGGTGTTGTAAACCCATGTTGCCGAAAATATCCACCTGTCAGCCGGTTGGTAAATGCCGACTATTGAAATATCATGAGTTCTGTCCTGCCTGGCAGGAAATACATTTCCGTTGTTAATTTTTTCAAATTTCCGCTCGCTTTTTGCCAATGTGTAGCCTATCCACCCGGTCAGTTTACCGAATCTCTTTTTTATTAAAAACTCAATCCCGTAAGCCCGGCCTTCACCAAAAACAAGTTGCGACTCTAACTTTTCGTTCATGAGTATTTCTGCTCCGTTCTTATAATCTATCTGGTTTTGTAAATACTTATAATACACCTCTACAGAAGTTTCAAATTTATTATCGGCAAAATTCTTAAAGTAACCCAATGCCACCTGGTCGGAAATTTCGGGTTTTATAATAGGTGTGCTCGGTTGCCATTGGTCAATGGGTGTGCCTGAAGTTGAAATAGATAGTAAATGAATGTATTGCCTGTTCCGTGAATAAGAAAACTTGCATGAACTTGTTTCATTTAAAAGGTAATTAGCTGTAAATCGTGGCTCAAATCCACCATAATATTTTATTAATTCCCCTTTTGTATAAGTCGTTGTATCTGTGATTTCGCCATCAGCATCAAACGAATAAACATTTCCCGGTCCCAAAACAAAAAACATAGAATACCGCAAACCGTAAATAAATGTTAAGCTTCCCGAAACATTGATTTCATGGGAAGCATAAACAGCGTTTTCAAGAGCATATTTATCATCCATTTTTTTAAAGTTCATATAGTTGGTTTCGCTTGCCGTTACTTCTCCTGGCTTAAAAGTGTGATGATTAATCTTTAACCCGAATTTCAATGTATTATCAGTTGTTAAAAAATACTGGAAATCCTGCTTAAGGTTATAATCCCGGATAGCAGCACTTATATCAGGTACTGTTGTTGCTTCCCCTACTTTTACCTCGTAGTCATAATTGCTGTAAATCAGTGAGGTATTTGAAAACAATTTGTTATTAAAAACATGGTTCCATCTAAGAGTAAAAGTAGAATTGCCCCAGTTTGTGCCTTCACTTTTTCCAAAAAAAAGGACATCTCTTCCAAAATACCCTGAAATAAAAATACGGTCCTTATCTCCAAAACGATAGTTTGCTTTCATGTTCAAATCATAGAAATACAATTTTGCATCCTTCAGCATTTCGTCTGATGACAACATTAAGAATAAGTCGCCATAAGTTCTTCTGCCTGAAACAATAAATGAACTTTTATCCTTAATAATCGGCCCCTCGATCGTCAGGCGGGAAGAAATCAGCCCCAGGCCTCCCGAAAAGCCAAATCTTTTGGAGTTTCCGTCATTCATCTTTAGATCCAATACCGAGGATAAACGCCCGCCATATTCAGCCGGTGCATTTCCTTTATAAAGTTTTACGTCCTTTATTGCATCAGAATTAAATACGGAGAAGAAACCCATTAAATGTCCGGCATTATAAACAGGCGCTTCATCAAGTAAGATCAGGTTCTGGTCGGTTCCGCCTCCCCTCACATAATAGCCGCTGTTGCCCTCTCCCGAAGAACTGACTCCCGGCATAAGCTGAATTATCTTTAAAATATCCTGTTCTCCAAAAATTACGGGAATCGACTTAATTTCTTTAACATTTAATTTTACAATGCCCATTTCCGTTGATTTGATGTTCTCATCAACAGCTTCGGCAGAGACAACTACTTCTTCAAGAGATATAGATGATGGCGATAGTTCAATATTTTTCCTGATGTTTTCAACAAGATTAATTTCTGTTGATTGGGCTTCATAGCCGATATAACTATACTCAATGATATATTTGCTTTCAGGTATTGTGATAGAATAAAAGCCATATACATTTGTTATCCCACCGGTTTTGAGTTCCCTGACAAAAACCGAAGCACCTATTAATTCTTCCCCTGTTTTTGCATCTTTAATATGCCCGCTAAGAGTATGTTTATCCTGTGAATATACAAAGCTGCCACAACACAATATAAAGAGTATAATATAACTTCTCATTATAAATACCGGAGTTTTCCGCCTACGGAATTTTAGTTTTTAGCTTCAAATGTTTCATGTTATCGGAGATTCTCTTATATTGTTTGTCATTAAGTATTGGTCTTAATTCTATTTGCAAAGAATCGACAATACTGTAAAGTTCTTCGAAGTGTTCTTTCGTTAAGGTTACAATTTTCCCGGCATATTTATAAGTGATGGGGTCGATAGCCTCTAATTGGTTATCATAGGGGTTAATATGATGAACCATTCGGCTTTGAATAAATTCCTGTGTAAACTTTTCAGGAAGATGTTTCAATTTGCAGTGAATAACTATACCGCTTACTAACAGTCCAAGAAAAAATCCTGTTAACAAAAGGCCAATACTGATTAATATAACTTTCTTTTTCATATTATAATTATGTTAATTTAACTACTCAAAATCCTGGTAAATAGCAATAAGCAAAATTAAAACTTTCATTAAAAAGGTTAAAGGACAAACTGCCTTCCGACAGGTAAAAACC
>JAUXFX010000018.1 GCA_030622635.1 Bacteroidota bacterium | reverse complement strand
TGCCAGAAATCTTGTCGTAACAATAATCAGGAAACCATAAATCGGCATTAAAATAATGGAAAGGAAACCAGCTTCCATAAAACCAAGTCCAAGTTGCTCCCATAGGTTATTACCTTCTCCTCCTAATATTATAGAAGACAATAAAGCAACGCCAAACCCTACAATACCAATCCAAGTGCCAATCCATTCTCCCAGCGTTTGAATGAAGTGAGAAAAGACAGGAGTTGCAACGAATTCATCACTTTCTACGGAAGTGCTTATTACTTTTGACTTTCTGTCCCACCAAAGTTGGAAACTAAGCCAACTTGCAAAAGCAATTATTATCCAAACCAGCAGAAACACAATTACATATTTAGCCGGAGCATTAAAAATTTTATTGACAACGGCTTGATAAAAAATATAAATCGGCAATATTAAATTTATAATAGCCAATAAAATGTATAACCAACTGAATGGTTTACGATAAAGATGACCATTGTCTATAAAAGACAAATATGGTTTAATAAATGTAAAGAATTTGTTGTCCATTTTTTTCTTATAAATTTTTCCTACTCGTATGGCTTTTCGGAATTTGCCCCGTTTTTTTAAGTGGTATCTGGTCTCCACTTTTCTGTTACAATATAATAGATTAAATTGAAATTTATAATTATTTTAATGATTTTTACCATCAATTAGCTATTGTCCGGGCACATTATTCTCTATTCTGGCATCAATTCAGTTACACTTCCTTCTTTACTGTATAGATATAATTCATAAGTGCCATTATCCGAAACACCTGTATTAATTGCTACAGTGTAAATTCCTTGAGAAATCTCACAGCCATTAATTACAACATATGTATCTATAGCAGTAAAAAGAAAACTAACAGGAAAATGTTGAATTTTAAAATTTCTTTTTTCATTTTAAGATTTTTTTGGTTTGTAATTCAGTTATCCGCAAATTTAATAATTATATTTAAATTAAAAAATATTCATATAAAAAGTTTTTATTTTAACTTATTATATTCTTCACGGGAAATAAACTCGAATTTATCAAATTTTCCCAAATTCATTACACCATCAATTGAACCTGATAACTCAACTTCCATCCCTTTTTTAAATTCTTGTTTTCCAAATCCGGAGCTAAAAACACCCGGTCTTTTTATTAAGGAATTTCCTTCTTTATCAACAGCGATTACGTAGGCAAATATTGTTTTCTCAAAACCCCCGTATTTACTTTTAATGTCCTGATCAATCTTTACCTTTGTGATAAGTTTTAATCGTGAAATAGAAGAACTATATTTAGTATTAACGGAAACTTCCTGTATTGTAAACGGATAATCAGCTTTTTGTTCAAATGGTAAAGCAATAAGCGGGTTGTTTACCAGGTATTCCTCAATTGCTTTATCAGCCTCATCCTCTAATGATTTTACCTCATTATCAAGTTTAAAAGCTTTTCCCATGTCAGTACACTCTTTGAGCTCTTTTTCCTTTTTATCAATTTTCTCATTGTACTTTTTAGCTATACCCGGTAATTTGCCAAGATATTCGTTAGTACTTGTTCCTCCGCCACAATTTGTAAGTAAAAATATAATACTCAAGCTAATTGTGGCTAATCCGATTTTTTTTAATGAATTTTTCATGATCTTTGTTTTTTTAAGGTTTGTAAATAAATTTTTTAAAAATTCCTTTTTGCCGTTCCTGGCTACTTTTGGAATTCCTCACAAATATACAAAGTGAAACTACTGTACTCCAAATTTTTAATGCCCTGATTTATAAATCAAGACAAATTTTGATAATTTTTTTTACTGAAATAATTGATTTATAAGGGCTCAATAATTTACATTTTAGATTTTAGATTTTGCATTTTTACTTTCACCTGAAAAATATTTGTATTTTTGCCCGTTAAATCAATTAATATAAATAATTATGTATTCATATATTGAAGGAAAGCTGGTTGAGAAAAACCTTACCAATGTAGTAATTGAATCAAACGGGATTGGTTATTTAATAAATATTTCGCTTCACACATATTCATTGTTGGGAGATGAAGAAAAATGCAAGCTATATACTCATTTTATTGTTCGTGAGGATGCTCAGTTGCTTTATGGCTTTGCCGATGAGGAAGAAAGAAAACTTTTCCGCCACCTGATTTCCGTATCAGGTGTGGGAGCAAATACTGCACGATTGATACTTTCTTCATTATCGCCAAACGAATTATATGAGACAATAATTAGTAATAATGTACCTGTATTACAGTCAATTAAAGGAATCGGCAGTAAAACAGCCCAGAGAATAATAGTTGATTTGCGAGATAAGCTTGAAAAAGAAGGAATACCAACTGAAAAACTGGGAATTCAGCACAATACTAAGAAAGATGAAGCGTTATCAGGTTTGATAATACTTGGGTTTAATAAGAATACTGCTGAAAAAGCACTTAATAGAATTCTTCAAACTGAAAATAAAGATTTATCAGTAGAACAATTAATTAAAAGTGCTTTAAAAATTTTATAAGGTTTATAAGGCAAGGCAAATGCCGGAAGGCATTGTTTTGTCTTATAACATTTTTATTAAATAACCTGATAATTTTGGATACTGAATAAATAAATTCCGGTTTTCTTTTGAAGCGACTAATTAAAAAATATTTTCTGAAATTTGTATTTATACTTTTTATTTCAGCTTTAGTATTGGGTTCCAGTGCTTCAATAGATAATAATTTTGATGAACAGACTTTTGATTTTTTCCCTCCCGACAGCATTGAAAATAATGATACAACAGTAGTTATTCCACTTCCATATCCCTTTGAAGATGATGACGGAAGCCCATATTATGATCAAACTTCCAATCCTTTGTTTCTTGGTACTCCATCCAATATTATGTCTGAAATAATATATGATCCAAAAACCAACCAGTATATTTTTACTAAAAAAATTGGTGATTTCAATTATAGAAATCCAACTTTTATGACTTTTGATGAATACCGTGAGTTTGATTTAAATACATCTGTTAGTGATTACTGGAAAGAAAGATCAATTACTTCGGGGATGGATTCAAAGACAGGTATCATACCTCAGATTCATATTGGCGGAGAAGCATTTGACAGGATATTCGGAGGCAGCACCATTGATATTCGTCCGCAGGGTTCTGCTGAATTGATTTTTGGAATTTTGGCCAACAATAGAGATGATCCTACTTTGAATGTAAGACAAAGACGAACAGTGAATTTTGATTTTCAGGAAAAAATTCAAATGAATGTAATTGCCAAAATTGGTGATAAAATAGAATTTAAAACAAATTATAACACTGAGGCAACATTTGAATTTGAAAATAAATTAGCCCTGAAATATGAAGGCAAAGAAGATGAGATCATCAAAATAATTGAAGCCGGTGATGTTTCAATGTCTTTGCCAACAACTCTTATTACAGGTTGTCAGAGTTTATTTGGTATCAAAGCAAAACTGCAATTCGGGCGAACTACCGTTACCAGTATTTTTTCTCAACAGGAAAGCGAAACTTCAACGATTACTGTTCAGGGTGGAGCACAAACCAATGAATATAGTTTAACCGCAGTTGATTATGAAGAAAACAGACATTTTTTTATAGCCCAGTATTTCAGGGATGATGTGACTGACAGCGAAGGAAAAATCAGTAACCGTTATAATGAAGCGCTGAAAAAACTACCGCTAATAGCTACTAATATTAATATTATCAGGATGGAAGTTTGGGTAACAAATATTGGTGCAGCTGTAACTGAAAACCGTAATATTGTTGCGTTTACCGATATTGGAGAATACAAACCCCATAATAAGGAAATTAATCCTATACAAGGTCATGTTATGCCGTCCAATTATTCTAATGATCTGTTAATTCGTATGGATACAGCTAAGATCAGGAATATTAATACAGTAACGAATTATCTTATTGGCGACCCGTTTGGAATAGGTAAATCAGGATATTTTGTTTCGGGCGAGGATTTTGAAAAAGTTGAAAGTGCCAGAAAACTTAAATCATCCGAATATAATTATAACAGTAAACTGGGATTTCTCTCTCTGAATACAAACCTTAATTCCGATCAGGCTTTAGCTGTAGCATTTCAATACACAAAAATTGGTGATACAGCTGTTTATCAGGTAGGTGATTTTTCTGATGAAGGAATAAACGCCCCTGCCTGCCTTACTGTTAAATTATTGAAAAGTACTACCTTAAATACCAAAAACCCTATGTGGGATTTAATGATGAAAAACGTTTATTCACTTGGTGCATACCAGGTGAACAGGGAAGATTTTATCCTTAACATTTTTTATTCAGGTAATAAAAACGGCGTTCCAACTGCTTATTTTACCGAAGGTGGTGAAAATATTGAAGGTGTACCGCTTCTCCATTTATTAAACTTTGATAATTTAGACCAAATGTTGAATCCTATAAAAGACGGTGATGGTGTTTTTGACTTTCTTGACGGAGCAGCACAAAATGGTGGTACAATTCAATCTTCAAACGGAAGGATATATTTTACTGTACTGGAACCTTTCGGAAAACACCTGAGAGATCTGTTCGGCAATGATACAGTTCTTGCAAATAAGTATGCCTATGATTCATTATATTCTATGACTAAAACCGGTGCCGAACAATATCCCGATAAAAATAAATTCCTTATTGATGGATTTTATAAATCTTCTACAAGTAACGAAATTTCGTTAAATGCTTTAAATGTTCCGAGAGGTTCGGTTACTGTTACTGCCGGAGGAATACCATTAACTGAAAATGTTGATTATACTGTTGATTATACTTTAGGAAGAGTACGAATTATTAATGAAGGAATTCTAAATTCAGGAACACCGGTATCTATAAAGCTTGAAAGCACCTCGCTTTTTAATATACAAACAAAGCGACTGATGGGAACACATATTGATTATGCCTTCAGTAAAAATACAAATTTTGGTGCAACTATCATGAATCTAACCGAACGACCCTTAACCCAAAAAACTAATTACGGTGATGATCCGATTTCAAATACTATCTGGGGTTTTAACTTTGGTTTTGCAAAGGAATCAAGATTTATAACCAAAATGGTGGATAAAATACCATTAATAAATACAAAAGCGGTTTCAAAGATCACTATTGACGGCGAATTTGCCCACTTTATACCCGGTCATTCAAGAGCTATCGGTAAAAGCGGCACATCTTATATTGATGATTTTGAAGGAAGCAAATCAACCATTGACCTTAGAAATATCGGTACTTGGTTTTTAGCCAGTACACCTCAACATCAATTGGATTTATTTCCCGAAGCAGTACCATCCGAAGGAATTAATTATGGGAAAAACAGGGCAAAATTAGCATGGTACGTTATTGATCCGTTGTTTTACGACAGATCAGGAAACCTGAAACCTCCGAACATCAGTAAAGACGAACTTTCAAAAAGTTCAGTCCGCCAGGTTTTAGAAACGGAAGTATTCCCAAATAAGGATATTCCAAGCGGTGTTCCTACAAATATAGCTGTGTTTAATATGGCTTATTATCCTGAAGAAAAAGGACCTTATAATTTTGATGCTGAAGATGTTTCGGGTCTTACTTTTGGTATTGATCAGGACGGAAATCTCAAAGTTCCTGATTCACGCTGGGGCGGTATAATGAGAAAAATTGAGTCAACGGATTTTGAAGAAATAAATGTCGAATATATTGAGTTCTGGATGATGGACCCCTTTACTGAAGACCCTCATAATTCAGGGCAGTTGTACTTTAACCTCGGAGATATTTCAGAGGATATTTTAAGGGATTCAAGGAAAAGTTACGAAAACGGTTTGCCAACATCTACAGATGTGAAAGATGTTGACACAACAATGTGGGGGCGGGTTCCGACAATTCAGGCATTAGTTGAATCGTTTGACAATGATGAGAATTCTCGCCCGTATCAGGATGTTGGATATGATGGTTTGATGGATGAAGATGAAAGAACATTCTTCAAAGATAATCCGTTCAATAATAACTATCTTATTGATATTGAAAATATGTACGGATTGAATTCCGGAGCATACCAAAATGCATATCAAGATCCTTCGTCCGACAATTATCATTATTTCAGAGGTTCTGATTTTGATGAAAGTAGCAAATATTCAAGCATTCTTGAAAGATATAAAATGTATAACGGACCCGACGGAAACTCACCTACTGATAAGCAAAATCCTGAAAACTATCCAACAGCAGCAACTACTATTCCTAATGTTGAAGATATTAACAGAGATAATACTTTAAGTGAAGCAGAAAGATATTTTCAATATAAAATCGACCTTACACCGGATAAAATGAAAGTTGGAGAAAATTATATTACTGATGTTTATCATGCTCAGGGTATTCCATTGCCAAATGGTGAAATAGGTAATGTAAAATGGTATCAATTTAAAATTCCTGTCAGCCAGCCGGATAAAGTTATCGGTAACATTCAGGATTTTAAATCAATACGTTTTTTACGTATGTTTTTCAAAGGATTTGAGAAACCTATTGTAACCCGTTTTGCAACTTTTGAACTTGTAAGGGGTGAGTGGAGGAAATACAATCATTCGCTTTTGGCTCCGGGCGAATATGTACCGAATGATATTCAAAGCCAGACCGTTTTTGATATTAGTGCGGTAAATATTGAAGAAAATGGTAAAAGATATCCAATTCCATACGTAGTTCCACCAGGAATAGAAAGGGAAATAAATCTTGGTACAACAAGTCTTACACGCTTAAATGAACAGTCAATGGTTTTGAAAGTTTCTGATCTGATTGATGGAGATGCAAGAGGAGCATATAAAACCACTGATTTTGATTTTCGCCAGTATAAAAAGCTTAAAATGTTTGTTCATGCAGAAAAACTAAAAGAAAATGAAGACCTTGAATATGGTGACCTGACTGTTTTTATTCGTTTGGGATCGGATTTTACCGAGAACTATTATGAATATGAAATCCCACTTACTTTCACTCCTTGGGGAACTACCGCTTCCGACCCATATGGAATCTGGCCGGAAGCAAATAATTTTGATATTGATCTTGAAGAACTGGTTCAGGTAAAGCACAACAGGAACATCAAAATGCGAACCTCAGGTACAACAGTATCTCCTTCTTTTCCATACGTTGAATATCAGGGAGCAAATAAAATTACAGTTCTCGGAGTGCCAAGTATAAGCGATGTAAAAGCTATTTTGATAGGAGTTAGAAATCCTAAGCAAAATTCGCTTAACAGTAGTAATGATGACGGAGACCCGAAAAGTGCGGAGATTTGGGTAAATGAATTGCGTCTTTCTGATTTTAATAAAAAAGGCGGTTGGGCGGCAACTGCAAGAGTGGCTGCAAACCTTGCCGATCTGGGTAGAATAGTGCTTTCAGGAAATTACAGTACACCCGGATTTGGAAGTATTGAAAAGAAAATTAACGAGACACAAAAAGAAACAATTTCACAATTTGATATATCCACCGATCTGGAACTTGGAAAATTTTTTCCCGAAAATACAGGTATTAGGATCCCTCTTCATTTTGATTATTCCGAATTAAGAAGTAATCCTGAATACAATCCCTTAGATCCTGATATAAAATTAAAAGACGATATTAAATCATACAACCTTGAGGATAAACAAGATTCTATTAAAAAAATTACACAGGATTATGTCCAGCGAAAAAATATTAACTTTATCAATGTCAGAAAAGACAGAACAGGATCTGCCGGAAAAGCGCGTATTTACGATATTGAAAATTTTGATTTTACGTATGCCTATTCCGAAATATATATGCGAAATATAGATGTTGAATTTGATTTGCAGAAAAATTATTCAGGTGGATTCGGATATAATTTTACAACTAACCCTAAAAATGTAAAACCGTTTAACAAAACAAAGTTCCTTTCAAAATCCGATTATTTTGCCCTGATCAAAGATTTTAACTTCTATTTTTTACCTAAAGCTCTATCATTCCGGACAGATATGAACAGATTACATAATTCGAAAAAATACCGGAACAAGAGCAAAGGTCTAATTCCTATGAAGACATTTTATGTTAAAACATGGGATTGGAACAGAAATTATAGTCTTAAGTTTGACCTTGCTCAGTCACTTTCACTTGAATATTCGGCAATGGCTAATGCATATGTTGACGAACCACAGGGAAATCCCGAAAAAAGTACTTCTGAATATAAACGAAATAAAGATACAATAATTGATGAAATTTTAAGCTTTGGGACAATTAACCGTTTTACACAAGCATTAATCATAAATTATAAAATCCCTATAAATAAAATCCCTTTATTTGACTGGATAAATGCAAGAGCAAGTTATCGGAGTAATTATTCATGGACTGCGTCACCGAAATCCATACAGAATCAACTTGGAAATCAAATAGAAAACTCAAACACAAAACTTCTAAACGGCGATTTTAACTTAACAAAGTTATATAATAAAATTCCATATCTGAAAAAGCTTGATGAGAGTAATAAAAAAAGAAGAAGTTCGGTTAGTCGACCGCGAAGAAACATGCCTGAACCCGAACCTGATCAACAAAACGATACAACCGAATCCAAACCAAAAGTTAATTATTTTAAAATTATTGGCGATCAGATATTGAAAATTTTAACCGGTTTTAAAAAGGGTTCAATAAATTATACCGAAACCAGTGGAACATTTATACCGGGCTTTTTCCCTCAACCAAATGCTATTGGTAATAACTGGAATTATACACCCGATGAATCCATATTTGAAGACCCGTGTATTTTCGGGGGCAGTTACCCAAAAAGTCTTGCCCCGGGAATAGGTTTTGTTTTTGGCGACCAACGGGATATCAGGAATGATGCTTTCAGATATGGCTGGATCTCGCCCGACACTTTATTGAATCAGGCTTATGCTACTAAATTCTCAAGTAATTTAACTATGAAAGTAACATTTGAACCTTTACCTGATTTTCGTGTTGAAATTACAGCTGACAGGGCATATTCAAAAAACCATGAAGAATACTATCGCGCAGACAGCTCAGGACGTTTTAATTCATTCTCACCCGTTGACAGAGGTAGTTTTAGTATGTCGTATATTAGCTGGGGCACAGCTTTCGTTAAAGATAATAAGGAAAATATTTCCGGAAATTTCGAGGATCTATTGTCTTACAGAGTTGAAATTGCCGAACGTCTTGCTCACGAAAACCCTAATTGGTCTGGAAATTATATTCAAGATACTATTACTCAAGAATATTTTCCTGAGGGTTATGGACCAACTTCACAGGAAGTACTATTGCCATCGTTTCTGGCTGCATACAAAGGTAGTGGCCCCGGTAAAATAACATTAAATAAATTCCCGACAATACCTTTGCCAAACTGGAGAATTACATATACCGGCTTAACAAGGATTAATTTTTTACAACAATACTTTAATAAAATTTCTATTTCGCATTCATATCGTTCAACATACAGCATAGGTTCATATTCATCTTATATTGATTACAGGGAAAAAGACGGGTATTCTTCTATGTATTATGCAAATGGTACTAATTTTATACCTAAATTCGATATTGGTCAGGTTACAATTATAGAGCAATTCAACCCCTTGTTAGGATTTGATATGCAATGGAAAAACAGTATGTCAACAAGAATTGAAATGAAAAGATCACGAAATCTTTCATTAAGTTTTATTAATAATCAGTTGACAGAAGTGGTTAGTGATGAGTTTATTGTGGGTTTGGGCTATAAATTTAAAGACGTTTCTTTCTCAATTAAATCAATAGGTGGCGGAGGAAGAAAACAAAGATTAAAAAGCGATTTGGATATTAAAGCAGATTTTTCAATAAGAAGTAATAAAACTATCATAAGAAGAATTGATGAAAACAATAATCAGATTTCAGCAGGTCAAAAAATAATTTCAATCAATACCTCAATTGATTATGTAATCAACCAAAAATTTAATATCCGATTATTTTTTGATAAAATCATAAATAATCCCTTTGTCTCTTCTCAATATCGCAATTCAACTACAAATGGAGGCATAAGCTTAAGGTTTACATTGAATCAATAAAAAATGTAATTAATATTTAAAAAAAATGTAATTTTGGACGTTTTAAAAATCAAATTTTTTTACAATGAATATACCAGATAATATAAAGTACACAAAGGACCATGAATGGCTTAAAATTGAAGGTAATGAAGCCATTATTGGAATAACCGATTTTGCCCAGAACGAACTGGGTGATATTGTTTTTATTGAAGTGGAAACAGAAGGCGAAACTTTGGAAAAAGAAGAAGCTTTTGGAACAATTGAAGCCGTTAAAACCGTTTCGGATATGTTTATGCCTGTTGGCGGAGAAGTTATTGAATTTAATCCCGAATTAGAGGATAAACCTGAGCTTATAAATCAGGATCCATACGGAGAAGGCTGGATAATTAAAATCAATATCACAAATACTGATGAAATTGATGATTTATTATCGGCCGAAGAATATAAGGAAATTATTGAGGGATGATCAAAACATAAATAATGTTTATAAAAAATAATTGGCCAGGTATTTTATGGGGTGTTATTATTTTAATCATTACAGGAATACCCGGTAAATATTTCCCAAAAGTCACTACTTTCTGGGACTGGCTTTCGCCAGATAAAATCGTTCATTTATTTATGTTTTCAATATTTGTTTTGCTTTTAAATATTGGATTTAAAAAACAATATACTTCTGCTAAACAACGTTTTATTTACATAGTAGTATCTTTATTAATTGGCCTAATATTTAGTGGATTAACTGAAATTTTGCAAAGATTTATTTTTGTGGGAAGAAACGGAAATATATATGATTTTGCTGCAAATTCAGCCGGTTGTTTTTTAGGTGTTTTGTTCTTTTATGTTTTTTTTAGAAAATATTTTAAGAAAAAAATTGATTCTATAAAAAATATTTAATAATTTAGCTGTTTATTTATACTTAGATTATAATTTAAATAAAATAATTATGGATGCAAAAAAATCACCAAAAGCTGACCTTGAATCAAAAAAGGTTGTATTTACACAAATTGGTCTTATTATAACTTTAGCAATTATTTTGGTTGCTTTTAATTGGAAATCTTACGAGAAAAGGGAAATTGATTTAACTCAACGTGAGATAGTTGAAATTCCTGAGGAAATCATTCCAATTACAGAACAAAAAGTTAAACCTCCTCCTCCTCCCCCTCCAAAACAGGTAACGGTTATTAATATTGTAGATGATGATGTTGAAATTGAAGATGATATTGAAATTGATGCCGAAGCTGATCAGGATACTGAAATTGAAGAATACATCCCTATAGAAGTGGATGACGATGAAGAAGTTGAAGAAGCCCAAATTTTTACAGTAGTTGAATCCATGCCATCATTCCCCGGAGGGGATAAAGCAAGGATAAGGTTTTTAAACGAAAATATTGCATACCCCACAATGGCAAGGGAAAGTGGAATACAAGGAAGAGTTTATGTAACATTTGTTGTTGAAAGAAATGGTTTGGTTACTGATGTAAAAATTTTAAGAGGCATAGGTGGTGGATGTGATGAAGAAGCCATCAGGGTTGTAAAAGCAATGCCTAAATGGATACCCGGGAAACAAAGAGGAAAACCGGTTAGAGTTCAGTTTACTTTGCCCATCAAATTTACACTTCAATAAATATTTTTTTAATCCGAATCCCCTTATTCATTTATACACTACCGGCATTAACCAAGCGGGCGAAATGCTCAAATGACCTGTCAAAGGTTCTTTCTGCATTATCCGGGAAGCAACATGCAGGAAGTTCACGGTATTTTAAATGATAGCTTATACATTCGCAACAAATACCTTTACGGGAACAAGGCTCGTAAGTACAGTTGCATGATTTTAAATTTCGTGATTTATTACATTCCATAAGTTAAATTATTTATTAATGAAACTTAAAAATTTATCTAACCTGCATTATTCATAAAATTTCTCGCAAAGGCGGTAAGCCGCAAAGAATAAGTAAATTAGCAATAAGTCTTTAAAATATTCAATTTCATTATATAAAAAGTATTGCAGGCATTAAATTATTTCAATTCAAATATTTGCGCCTCTGCGTCTTTGCGTGATGAATTATTCAGGCTAAATAGCTAAGTTAAGAATATTATTTAATATTATTAAAATAATCAAACACAATTTGAGCTTTTGATTTTCCTATAACCTTCTGTAATTCTTCAATTGAAGCTTTTTTAATGTTTTTAACAGACCGGAATTTTTGAAGCAGTTTTTGAGAAGTAGAATAACCTATTCCATCAATTTCGGTTAAAACAGATTTTATTGTCCCTTTTTCTCTTTTTTTCCGGTGATGAGTAATACCAAAGCGATGGGCTTCATTACGCAACTGCTGAATAATCTTTAGTGTTTCGGATTTTTTATCAATATATAATGGCAGGGAATCTTCAGGGTAAAAAATTTCTTCAAGCTTTTTTGCAATGCCGATAATGCTGATTTTTCCTCTTAAATTTAGTTTTTCAAGACTTTTTAAAGCAGCGCTTAGCTGACCTTTTCCACCGTCAACAACAATTAATTGTGGCAATGGCTTTTTCTCATCAAGCAGACGTTTATAACGCCTAAAAATTATTTCTTCCATTGAAGCGAAATCATTCGCACCTTCAACAGTTTTAATGTTGAAATGCCTGTATTCTTTTTTACATGGTTTTGTGTGTTTAAAAACAACCATTGCAGCAACCGGATAATCACCCTGAATATTTGAATTATCAAAACATTCAATATGAACAGGAAGTTCCTTCAGTCGCAAGTCTTTTTTCATCACGCTCAGAATTCTTTTTGTGTGGCGTTCAGGGTCAATAAGGTCTTTTTGCTTTTGCTTCTCAATCTTAAAATATTTTGCATTTCTTTCGGATAGTTCAAGCAAATGTTTTTTATCCCCGCGTTTCGGGATTATAAATTTTGTTTCAGGAATTTCATATCCTATTTTAAAAGGTATAATTATTTCGGGTGCGTTACTGCTGAATCTTTTACGAAAATCAGTAATGGCAAGTGCGAGAAGTTCTTCGGGACTTTCATCCAGCTTCTTTTTGATTTCAACTGTATGAGCCTGGACTATAGCGCCGTTTATCACTTTCAGAAAATTAACAAATCCGTAGTTTTTTTCTGTAATTATTGAAAAAACATCAACATTATTGATTTTCGGATTAACGATATTAGATTTGCTTTGGTACCGGTCAAGTAACACGATTTTTTCCTTTACAAACTGTGCTTTTTCAAATTCGTAATTTTTTGCAAATTCGTTCATTAATCTTTTTAACTGACCAGCTACAACATTTATATTGCCTTTAATTATTTCTTTAATCTCTGCAATTGTATTGTTATAGTCTTCTTCCGTTTGTTTACCTTCGCATGGACCTTTGCAATTCCCGATATGATATTCAAGGCAAACTTTATATTTTTTATTTTGAATGTTTTTTTCAGTAAGTTTAAAATTACAATTCCTTAAAGGATATAATTGTTTGAGAAAGTCAAGCACGGTTTTCATCATTCTTACCGAAGCATAAGGACCGAAATATATTGAGCCGTCCTTAACAGGATTTCTTGTTGGAAAAATTCTCGGGAACGGCTCGTTTTTTATACAAATCCAAGGGAAAGATTTATCATCTTTCATCTGCACATTATAGCGGGGCTGGTATTTTTTGATGAGGTTATTTTCAAGCAGTAAAGCATCAAACTCCGTATCAACCACAATATATTTAATATCAGCAATTTTTTTAACAAGTAAAGTAAGTTTTCCGCTTCCTGATATATCTTTATTAAAATATGATGAAACTCTTTTTTTTAGATGTTTGGCTTTACCTACATAAATTATCTTCTCGTCATTATCAAAAAACTGGTAGATACCTGGCTTTCCTGGTAATGATTTAATAATGGGTTGTAGTTGAGTGATATGTTTATTTAATATCTTCAAGATTTATTTTTTAAACGCCTCCCACCCCTGAGCCTTAAGTTGAATGGACGTGCCTGAACGAGTGAATAAATTTTCTCCCTCGCTTTTATCTGTCATGTGACCGATGATTGAAATGCCTTCCATGTCTTTGATTTTTTCATAATCATTATGTTTGATTGTGAAAAGAAGTTCATAATCTTCTCCACCATTTAAAGCGGCAGTTGTAGGATCAATTTTAAATTCTTTAGCTACACTTGCAGTTGTTATATCAATCGGAATTTTTTCTTCGTATAAATTACATCCGAGATTTGAATCCTTGCATAAGTGTTTTATTTCGGAAGCCAGACCATCTGAAATATCAATCATTGATGTTAGCTTGATATTATGTTCTTTAAGTTTTTCAATAATATCAATCCTGATTTCGGGTTTTAGTTGCCGTTCAAGAATATAATCATTTCCTGCAAGGTCGGGTTGCATTTTAGTGTCGGCTTTAAAAACCTGTTTTTCGCGTTCAAGCAATAATAGTCCCATGTATGCTGCTCCAAGGTCGCCGGTAACGCATACCAAATCGCCTTTTTTTGCAGTGCTGCGGTATATAATATCTTTTTTGTCAACTTCGCCGATTACAGTAATGGCAATAAAAAGCCCCGAAACACTTGAGGTGGTATCACCGCCGACAACATCAACATTGTATTTTTCACAGGCAAGGTAAATCCCTGAATAGATTTCTTCAATTGCCTCAACAGAAAAACGGTTTGACACGGAAATACCGATTATTATTTGTTCCGGTTTGCCGTTCATGGCAATAATATCCGAAAAGTTTACAATGGCTGCTTTATAACCCAAATGTTTTAAAGGATAATACGTAAGGTCAAAATGAACACCCTCAACCAGCAAGTCGGTTGTTACCAATGTATATTTATTCCTGTTTTTCTCAATAACAGCCGTATCATCACCTACGCCTTTAATAGTGCTTTTATTTTTTAATTTTATGTTTTTTGTAAGCTGGTCTATCAATCCGAATTCACCCAATTCGGAAAGTTCTGTTCTGGGGGTGTTTTGTTTTGACATTGGAAAAATTTTTATTTGCATTTACTCATGGTTATTTGCAAAAATATGAAAAATGAGGTAGATTAAGAATAAATCCTGGATTAATTCCTGATAAGTTACAGAAACAGATAAGATGCTTTTATTAACAATAAAAAGTTAATATTTTTTTTATTTATTTGTAATATCTAAAAAAAAATAGTAATTTTGCATTAATCCACACATAAGTGGAGGTGGAGGGTTGTATAGGCCCTTGCCCCGGAAACGGGGTTTTTTTATGGCAATTTTTTAGCACCGTAACCATATATTATTCCGTTATATCTGAAAAATTTTCTTGTTTCTAAAACTTTGATAATTTTATCACCAAAAGTAACTTTATGTTCATCCATTTTAAAAACATTTTTATAAAACCATCTTCTTGCAGGATGTGCGATTAAATCAGCAATTTGCAAACCTGCGATATTTGCAATTTTTTGTTTAACTTTAAGTTCCTTAGAGGTAAAATGTTTTTGTAAATCTTCAGCACTTAAATGGTGTGTTCCTTGATCAAGTAATTTTCTAAATGATCTTTTTAATCGCATATCTTCCTTACCACCCCTTGATTCAACCATTACATCTCCTCTTGAATTTTTTATATCTAAAAATAACCTAAACCTTTCAAGTAGTATCTCTTGACAGTAATGGTAAGGATCATATCTCCAAGTTGAATATCTCTCATTATGTTCTTTTTTATCAATTATTACAGAAATTACATGATATTTCCATTCGTTTAATTTCTCTAATAATATTTTATTAAATTTATTTTCAACTATAGGATCTTGAAGTATTGAAAAAGGAGGTTTCTTTTTTAATAATTCTTTTCTATGAAGAATAATTGGGTCATCGGGGTGAGAATTAAAGAAATCACTTTTAAGTTTTTCTAATTCAGGATGCATTACTTTTTTCAAATATCCTAACTCAATAATAACACCAGTTAAACATAAAAATCTATGTTCTTTATTGTCAGAGCTTCTCAGATCAGGATTCCCTACTTCATCAATATATATTCTATACTTCATATGATTATCAAAAAAATAAAATGCATATACTAAAATGAATATGTATTATTTGCAAAAATATCAAAAAATGAGATAGATTGAGAATAAGTCCTGGATTAATTCCTGAAGGTTTAAGTTGATGAATGATTTTTAGATTAAAAACCTGTCAATGTTTATCAGTGCTTCTATTATACTTTTTGCTATTGATAATGTCTCATTTTTTTAGTCTTATAATTTCTTTATTTAACCTTAATAATTTAAAGGTTATTATTAAACGCTGTCAGGTTTCTAAAGACATGTCAGCGTCTGAATGACTTGACAGCGTTGGTATAACAGAAGTTTATGAATAGATCATGTTAAATAACAATATGATTATAATTTAAAATATCAAATTAAATTTAGATTTTTACTTAAATTATTAACAATAAAAAGATTATTTCATGCTGAGGTTATTCTACTATAAACTTGCCATTTATATTATTGTATCTGTATATATAAACTCCAGGTTTATATCTATTTAAATTAATTTTTATTTGCTGAAAGTCACCACCAATCTTTTTAGATTCAATTAATACTCCATTTGAATTAAAAATATTTAAATCTGTTATCTCAGATTTATCAATTTTGTATTTAATAAAAATATTGTCTTTTGTAGGATTTGGGTATGCAAATAAATTGTCACTAGAAATATTTTCTGCTTGATTGTTCGGTATACCAGGCAAGGAATAAATGTCTGTTACATAATTATATGGATAATTTGTATAACGAACTACTAAAAATCTAAGTTTTTTATTAAGTGTTTGATGTATGTATGAATAGTAACTATTTCCAAAATGTTTTAATTCATTACCATTTTCATTAAATAGTTTCAATAAAAATCCTGAATTATTCAATGTATCTTGAAAAGTGCAGGTAAATTCAATATTATTATCTAAATTAAATAGTTTATCTGAAATATTGTCAAAAAACCAAATTTTATAACCATTTGGTGGTGTAATGGTAGTGCTTATATAAAAGCTATAATCATCGTTATAGAAATTAATTGTGCTTCCATTATAACTGTAGTAAATTGTTCTTGATTGGGTGTTTATAGTAATTACTTCACCTTGAAAAGTATGTTCAAGATTGATTTGGGCATTTGAATGTAAACCAATTAATAAAAAACATGTAATAAGTATTTTCGTTTTCATAATGATATTTGTTTTTATTAATAATTATTAAGATTAATGAAACTTTTAGCTATTTGATTTAAAACTTCTTTAAATTCATTTAAAAAAATAAATTTTACTCCACTATCATTATTTAAAAGCCCAATATTATTTGTTTTATCAGCATTTGTAAATATAACAATTTTGTCAATTAGTTTTAAATTTTCATTTTCTTGCCAATATTTTTCTGCTTTATTTATTTGATTAATTACATCATCACTTACGTTTCCATTATAGTCTTTTACTTGTATAGCAATACCATATTTATAATCTGATAATATACTAGGAATTCTAATTATAATATCTGTTCCATGATTTTTTTCATTTTTACCACCAACTCGTTCAATATGATAAAAAGGTAAAATTTTTTTAAGTCCTTTTTCTAATACATGTTCCCATTCTGCATCAGAAAATTGCTCATTAAACTTATCGAAAATTTTATTTTTAAATTTACTTTCATCAAAAACCTTATTAAAAATATTATCTATGGAATCAATAAATCTTTCTTCATATTCTTGTTTAGGTAATAATTTTTTATTTGGCTGTTCTAATATTTTTTCAATATCATTTGAACAATGTTTTATATTCCAAAATCTAGAAGGATTTTTTAATGTAGAACGAATATTCCCTGTTACATATTTATTATTTCTTGTAAAATAATTACAGATTTTTGCAGGGAAAATATGTCCATAGTCATTATATTTATCATAAATTTTAAATTTATAACCTTTTTCCCAATCTTCTGTAGCTTGGGCAATAGTAACATAACTCCAACTTGGCAATCTGGGAATTAATATATAATCATCTTTTTTTACCTTATTAAACATTGGTAAATTTCTTTTTGCTCCTTCATCCAATGTAAGATTTTGTAAATTTTGTTTATTATCCCAACCCCAGCCTTGTCTTAAACGTCCATTTTCTAATTCTTGCTGAAAGAATTTTATTTTACTTGTATCTATTCGATATCCCCAATATTCTGTTTTTTTCATGACTTTTAATATTTTATTATTACTTTGATTCGTAATTAAAGATAATTTTAAAAAATCTTTTCTTATTGCAAAAATAAGAAAAAATGAATAAAATAGAATTATTGATAATAAAAACTGTTTTAGCTTTTTAACAATAATTTTGTGTAATTTTGTATGCTATTTTTTTTATTAAAACTTAATCTAAATAAGCTACATTGGTTCTATCAAAATGAATTCAGACAAAAACAATATAATTGATGAGGTAACCCAGGGTGAGTATAAATACGGGTTTGTAACTGATATTGAAATGGAAATGGCTCCAATGGGCTTGAATGAAGATACCATCAGATTTATTTCTAAAAAGAAGAACGAGCCGGATTTCCTACTTGAATTTCGTCTGAAAGCATTCAGCTACTGGAAAACCATGAAAATGCCTCAATGGGCTCATCTGAAAATTCCTGAAATAAATTTTCAGGATATTATTTATTATGCTGCTCCAAAGAAAATAAAAGAATTGGATAACATTGATAAGGTTGACCCTGAATTACTTGAAACTTTTAATAAACTCGGCATATCGCTTGAGGAACAAAAACGTCTGACAGGAGTGGCAGTTGATGCAATAATTGACAGTGTGTCGGTAAAAACCACTTTTCAGGATACACTGGCAAAGCACGATATAATTTTTTGTTCGTTTACGGAGGCAGTTCAAAAACACCCTGATCTTGTAAAAAAATATTTGGGAAGTGTTGTCACTTACACTGATAATTTTTTTGCAGCTTTAAATTCAGCAGTGTTCAGTGACGGTTCGTTTTGTTATATACCTAAAGGTGTTCGCTGTCCTATTGAGCTTTCAACTTATTTCAGGATTAATGCTGCTAAAACAGGTCAGTTTGAAAGAACCCTGATTATTGCTGAAGAAGGGAGTTATGTTAGCTACATGGAAGGTTGCACAGCTCCTATGCGTGATGAAAACCAAATGCATGCGGCAATTGTTGAAATTATTGTAATGGATGATGCAGAAGTTAAATATTCAACTGTTCAAAACTGGTACCCGGGTAATAAAGAAGGAAAAGGCGGTATTTACAATTTCGTTACAAAAAGAGGAATATGTAAAGGAAAAAATTCAAAAATATCCTGGACACAAGTTGAAACCGGTTCAGCTATAACATGGAAATACCCCGGTTGTATTTTGAAAGGTGATAATTCGGTCGGGGAATTTAATTCTGTAGCTGTTACAAACAATTATCAGCAGGCAGATACAGGTTCCAAAATGATTCATATCGGGAAAAACACAAAAAGCACTATTATTTCAAAAGGAATTTCTGCAGGTCACAGCAACAATAGTTACAGAGGACTTGTTAAAATTTCTAAAAAAGCTGAAAACTCAAGGAATTTTTCACAATGCGATTCTTTACTTTTGGGTGATAAATGCGGAGCACATACGTTTCCAAATATTAATGTGAAAAATAAATCCTCGGTAGTTGAGCATGAAGCAACAACATCAAAAATTTCAGATGATCAGTTATTTTACTGTAACCAGCGAGGAATAGATACAGAAAGTGCAATAGGGCTTATAGTTAATGGCTATGCCAGAGAAGTTTTAAAAAAGCTTCCAATGGAGTTTGCTGTTGAAGCTCAAAAACTGCTTCAAATATCATTGGAAGGAAGTGTGGGGTAGGCTGGATACTTGATGCTGGATACTGGATAGAAGATAATGAATAAGTGATTAACTAAAGAAAAAAATAGATAAAGTATCAAGAATCAAGCATCAAGGATCAAGGATCAATTAGATAAAAAAACAAACACATAAAATATGTTACTGAATATTCGAAATTTACATGTTTCTATCGAGGGGAAAGAAATTGTAAAGGGCTTGGATCTTAGTGTGAACAATGGTGAGGTTCATGCAATTATGGGTCCTAACGGAACCGGAAAAAGCACGTTGGCATTGGCAATAGCCGGAAAAGGTGAATACACAATCACACAAGGGGAGATAATTTACAAGGGAAAAAACATCAATAATATGCCACCTGAAGACCGTGCAAGGGAAGGAATTTTTCTCGGATTTCAATATCCAGTTGAAATCCCGGGCGTAAGCATTACCAATTTTATGCGTACGGCAATTAACGAGCATCGTGAATACAAAGGACTTCCACCGATTTCTGCTCCCGAGTTCCTCGCAAAAATGGAAGACAAAAAGAAACTTGTTGAAATTCAATCCAAGCTGACAAACCGTTCTGTAAATGAAGGATTTTCAGGAGGCGAAAAAAAGAAAAATGAAATATTTCAGATGGCTATGCTTGAGCCGACTTTGTCAATCCTGGATGAAACCGATTCAGGTCTTGATATTGATGCTTTGAGGGTTGTGGCTAACGGTGTTAATAAACTACGAACCAAAGAAAATGCTTTTGTAATTATTACTCATTACCAGCGACTGCTGGAATATATTGTTCCTGATTTTGTGCATGTTCTATATGATGGAAGAATAGTAAAATCAGGAGGAAAAAGACTCGCAGTTGAACTGGAAGAAAAGGGTTATGACTGGATAAAGAAGGAATTTGAAATGAATTAATATATATATTGACTCTGTAATTGTCGGGATAATCTGAAAATGAGCAAACAAAATAAAAATATTGCACTGAAAAATAAGTTAATAAATCTTTTTGAAGAAAATAAAAATTCAATCTTCAAGAATGAACCTCAATATATTTCAAATTTAAGAAATCAGGCAATTGAAAAATTTTATCAATTAGGATTTCCAACAACAAAGATGGAAGGATGGAGGAATACGGACCTTACAAAAGCCCTGTCAAAAAATTATAATCATTTTTTTAGCTCAAAACAGAATGATGTAGATGTTGAAGAACTGTTTAAATGCGAAATTCATGATTTTGATACTGATATTGTTTCTTTTTTAAACGGTTTCTATGTTAATGGCAACAGCCAGTTAAGAACAATGTCAGACGGTACTATTGTCGGAAGTCTTGCAAAAGCTATTAAGCAATATCCCGAAATTTTTGAAAACTATTATAACAAAAATGTTCAGTCGGATAAAAATGCTTTTGTTACTTTAAATACAGCTTTTGCACAGGACGGGCTTTTTATTTATGTTCCTGATGGTGTTGAAGTAAACAAAGCCATTCAAATGGTTAGCATCATTAATCATAATGAAAATTTATTTATTCAAAACCGTAATTTAATTATACTTGGAAAAAACAGCCGGCTGACTTTGGTGCATTGTGATGACTCAATTAATCAGCAATCAAGCTTTAATAATTCAGTTACTGAAATTTTTGTTGAAGAAAACGCAAATCTTGATCATTACAAATTACAAAATCTCAATAATGATTCAACCCTGATAAACTCAACTTTTGTTTATCAGAAAGCAGGCAGCAATGCTTCAACAAACTCAATAACATTAAATGGCGGCTTGATTCGCAACGATACTTTTGTAAAACTCAACGGACAGATGTGCGATGCTAATGTTTACGGTGTTTATCTGATGGATAAAACACAGCATATTGATAACCATGTTTTTATTGACCATGTAGAACCAAACTGTAGCAGCAATGAATTATTTAAAGGTATTTTGGATGAAGATGCAACAGGAGTGTTTAACGGTCATGTACTTGTTCGCAGGAATGCACAAAAAACAAGAGCTTTTCAGAGCAATAAAAATATTTTACTAACAGATACAGCTTCAATTGATACTCAACCGTTTCTGGAGATTTATGCTGATGATGTTAAATGCGGGCATGGAGCTACTGTAGGACAACTTGATACCGAAGCTATGTTTTATCTTCGTTCGCGCGGCATTACCGAAGCCAATGCCAAATTGTTGCTCATGTATGCTTTTGCTGCTGAGGTTATTAATAAAATTTCAATCAAGCCCTTGCGTGACAGGATAGATGATATGGTAAAAAAACGTTTGCGCGGCGAATTGTCAATTTGTGATAAATGTGTTTTGCATTGTGGTTCACCCGCAAAAGAAATTCATTTTGATATTGATATGAGTAAGGTGTAAGTTTGACGTTTGACGTTTGACGTAAATCTAAAATATAAACCCATGATTTTTGACATAAATAAAATAAAACAGGATTTCCCGATTTTACAACAAAATATTTACGGAAAACCTTTGGCTTACTTTGATAATGCTGCAACAGCTCAAAAACCGAAGGTGGTAATAGATACCGTATCAAAATATTATTCTGAAGAAAATGCAAATATCCATCGCGGAGCTCATTATCTTAGTAATAAAGCTACCGAATCTTTTGAAAATGCAAGGAAAAATATTCAGCAATATATTAATGCAGAAAATTCTCACGAAATAATTTTTACAAAAGGAACAACAGATTCTATAAACCTTGTTGCTTCATCTTTTGGAAGAAAATTTATTTCAAAAGACGATGAAATCATTATTTCTGTGATGGAACATCATTCCAATATTGTTCCATGGCAAATTTTATGTGAAGAGAAAAAAGCAAAGCTTAATGTTATTCCCATAAATGAAAAAGGAGAAATAATATTTGATACTTTTGAGGAACTTTTAAATGAAAAAACAAAACTGGTAGCAATAACCCATGTTTCAAATGCTTTGGGCACAATTAATCCCGTTAAGGAAATTATCAGCAAAGCTCACGAAAAAAATATTCCGGTACTTATTGACGGTGCACAAAGTATTCCGCATTTAAAAGTGGATGTAAAAAAGCTGGATTGTGATTTTTACTGTTTCTCAGGTCATAAAGTTTATGCTCCGATGGGTGTTGGCATATTATATGGAAAAGAGAAATTTCTTGAAGAAATGCCGCCGTACCAGTCAGGAGGCGAGATGATCAAAAATGTTACATTTAAAAAAACCGTTTTTAATGAATTACCTTTTAAGTTTGAAGCAGGAACACCCAATGTCGGAGGAGTTTTAGGATTAAGTGCTGCATTCGATTATCTGAATAAAATTGGTCGTGAAAATATTGAAGTTTATGAAAATGAACTTTTGAATTATGCTTCTGAAGAATTGCAAAAAATCAATGGGTTAAGATTTATCGGAACTGCAAAACACAAAACAAGCTTAATCTCATTCCTTATCGGAGATATTCATCCGTATGATGCAGGAATAATTATTGATAAGATGGGTGTTGCAATTCGCACAGGACATCATTGCGCCCAACCTGTTATGGATTGGTTTAAAATTCCGGGAACTATAAGGGCTTCATTTGCGTTTTATAATACTAAGGATGAAAATGGCAGACTGACTGAAGCAATTTTACAGGTTAAAAAAATGTTTGGATAAATATGACAATTCAGGAAATAGAAAACCAAATCATATCTGAGTTTGCAAATTTTGACGATTGGATGGATAAATATAATTACCTTATTGATTTGGGTAAATCCATTCCATTGATAGATCAAAAAAATAAAATAAACAATAATCTGATTTCCGGATGTCAGTCAAAGGTTTGGCTTCGTGCCGAATATAATGACGGCAAAATAATATTTACAGCAGACAGCGATGCTGTGATAACCAAAGGTATTGCAAATCTCTTAATCAGGGTTTTATCTAATCATACTCCTGACGAAATAATCAATGCCGATTTTAAATTTATTGATATAATCGGATTAAATGAACATCTATCACCAACCCGTTCCAACGGTTTAATTTCAATGATTAAACAGATGAAGCTTTATGCTTTGGCGTTTAAGACAAAGATGGAGGCAAATTAATAAAATCAGTACAACTTAATTAGTCCGTCTCTATAAAGTCAAAGACTTACATAAAATGAAGCACCAAATAACAAATTACAAATTACAAAACTTGTCCGTATGGATAAATTCCAAATATCAATGTTCAAAACTTGTCCGCCCATACGTGTGGATGGATGTTCAAAACAGCTTTGAATATTGAGATTTCGGTCATTGAGATTTATTTGTATTTTGGTGCTTTATTTCAAAATTTGTTTGACTTTATGGACAGACTAATCTTCAAAGCTACTGCTTCACCCATTTCCCTGTCTCGTAAATATTTTTATTGTCATAAATCCTGTAAAAATATATTCCCTTTGGTAAAGGGCTTACATTAATTTCAGTTGAGTAACCCGATATGAATTTTTTAAGAAGGATTTTTCCTGTTATATCAAATAACTCAAAGTATAAGTTTTTTTTGTTGGATTTAATAGTTATTTGATTTCTTCCCGGATTTGGATAAACAATTGCATTACTGATATTTATTTTTGCATTTTCATTGATATTTGTGATTAATCCAAGAGAATCTACTTTTAGGATGTAAATGTCATATTCATGATATTGGGTGTTATGATCGTACCTTGTGCAAAGCATTATACAGCCACAATCCTGTGTTGCCCGCAAACCCCATAAATAATAAAAAGCATCACCGCCATAAAATCTTTGCCAGTTAATATTCAGATTTGAGTCCAAGTTATTTAACATTATCCATGATGGTTCAATTTGCCAGGGATAATGTTCAGGGATAAAATTTGCAACCCCACCATAATATATATTATTACTATCAATAAAGTCCATATTTCTGCCGGAACCCGGATAATTTATTGTATCAGGTTCCTTACCAAGGTAGTTTTCATTAATTACGTTATTATTTGTATCAATTTTTAAAATGCCTAAAACTCTGCGACTGGGAGAAGAAAAATGCTTTTTACCGGTTAATATATACTCGCTGTTATTTAACCACTTAACAGTATTATGATGAAATATAAATCTTGGAATAGTATCAACCTGAATAAAATTAAGTAATGAATCAAAAATAGCAATATTACCTGGATAATTTGTTGGAGCAGGAGGCATATTACCGAAAAAACAAACCTGGTATTTTGATTTATCAGGGTATTTTGAAAACCAATATCCAGACTGAATACCTTGCATTTGAAGAAATGTTGAGCTTAAACTGTCACCGTTAGTTGATAGTGAGTATAAAAAAATGTCGGTACCGGTTAACGAATCAATTGCCGTTCCTCCTAATACTATTTTATTATTATCTATTAAAGAGTTATATGCTCCATAAAGATAGTTACTATCCAATGAATATATTCGAGAAGTAATTTCATTTAATCCTGTATCAATTTCATTATACCATATTTTATTTAAGTA
>JAUXFX010000133.1 GCA_030622635.1 Bacteroidota bacterium | reverse complement strand
TTTCAAATGGGATATATTCACTTTCATCAGGCGAAAAGTTTCCATTAAGTTTAAAGAAAAATGTTTCAATACAAGGTGAAAATCGCGATTCAACGATTCTTGATGCCGAAAATGAAATTTTCATACTAAATGGAATAGTATTTGCCGATAATTATAAAATCAGTAAATTAACCTTAAGGAATGGAAATGGGGATACTATTAGCCCATATAATTTTGGAGCATTCATTATTTTTGAAAACCATAATGCATTATTTGAAAATTTGTTAGTCACTGAAAATACAGGTAGACTCAGTAGTAGTGGGTCAGTCAGACAATCAAATAATATTACAATAAAGGCTGTGGATTATAAAAATAATATTGGTGGTAGTACTCTTCGAGTAGGGAATAATAGTATCACCCAAAATTTTTCAGACACCATTATACTAATAAATTGCCGTTTTATTGAAAACTTTCCTGATTACAGTATTTCTGATGGTGCATTTGGCGGAGGTTTAGCCATAATAGGTCAAACAAATTATTCTGATTCAATAACATGTTATTTATATAATTGTCTTTTTACGCAAAATCATACTCAAAATTACATTTGGGCATTTTCAAATTCTTTGGGACTATATAACGGGCAGGCTTATGTTATAAACTGCACAATGGGAGGTAATACTTCTGATAATTCCCAAGGGGCTAACGTAGGAGTAACATACAATTCTAATCTGTATATATACAACTCAATACTGTATGGTAATTATCCCGCAGAAATATACATGTACACAAATAATTCCGGAGATTGCGACCTGAACATATACAATTCATTAATAGAGTGTGGAGAAGAAGGCATCCGTATTTTAAGTCCGTATAATAATGTTTACTATGATTACACCAACATAGATACTGATCCATTGTGGGATACAGCAGGGTTTTATCCTTATATGCTTACAGCAGGCTCTCCTTGCATAGATGCTGGGACTCTTGATCTCCCTGAAGGTGTAGTACTGCCGGAAACAGACATTCTCGGCAATCCACGTATTTGGGACGATTATGTGGATATGGGTGCTTATGAATACGGACCATGGGTAGGACTTGACTACTATAATCAAAAAGCAAAAAGCAAAAAGCAAAAATTATTAAAAGCCGCCCCCAACCCCTTTAATTACGGCACATACATAAGTTATATCACAAAAGAAAGCGGGCATATTATAATAGAAGTTTATGATATGAATGGCAGGAAAGTAAGCACACTAATGGATGTTCGGCAACTTCCCGGAAGTGGAGAATTTTACTGGGATGGTACGGATGATTATGGGAGGAAATTACCGGCAGGAGCTTATATTATTAACCTGATTATTAATGATAAAATAAAAGAGTCGGTAAAGGTTATAAAGAAATAGAACCTTGAAACCTGATAGGTACCTATCAGGTTTACAAATTTTAAATCACTTCAGCAACTACAAAACTACTACCCCCAACAAAAACCATATCTTTCATTCCGGCATTGTTCGTAGCTGTATTAAAGGCATCACGAACCGAATTGTAAACTTCTCCTTTAAGTCCGAAGATTTCTGCTTTATCTCTTAATATTTCCTGGTCTAATCCTCGAGGAATATCAGCTTTACAGAAGTAATATTTTGTTTCTTTCGGCAATAATTGAAGAATTGGATCAATATTTTTATCATTTACCATACCAAGAACAAAATGAAGCTTATTGAAATATGTATTTTTGATTTGTTCAAGTACACAGCGAATGCCGTCAATATTGTGAGCCGTGTCGCAGATTGTGAGCGGATTATGGTTTAAAACCTGCCAGCGTCCTATAATACCTGTGTTTGTAATAACGTCGGCAATGCCATAACGAATCGTTTGTTCATCAATATTAAAATCATTCTTCAATAGATCCAATGCCTGCAAGGAAGTAATAAGATTTTTTGTTTGGTAATTGCCCAGTAAAGGAATATTTATTTTTTCGATGTAAAGACGGTTGTCTTTCCAGACATCAAATGTATTTAAAGTTTTATCAGTAGTTTCAATTTTATTAAGTTCAAAATGTTCATCTGCAAAAATTATAGGGGCATTTTCCGATTTGGTTTTTTTCAGAAAGATATTTTTTATGGCATCCTGAGTTTCTCCAATAACTACAGGTGTTTCAGGTTTGATTATAGCAGCTTTTTCTTTTGCAATTTTTTCAATGCTTTCACCTAAAAACTGAGTATGGTCAAATCCGATATTTGTAATGATTGAAAGTTCGGGATCAATGATATTTGTTGAATCCAGTCTGCCACCCATTCCAACCTCAATTACAGCAATGTCAACTTTTTCATCAAAAAAATAATCAAATGCCATAACAACGGTCATTTCAAAAAATGATGGTTTTATCTTTTCAAAACCTGACTTATATTTTTCAATAAAAGAACAAATATAATCTTCAGGTATTTTATCTCCGTTAATTCTAATTCTTTCCCTGAAATTCTTTAGATGAGGTGAGGTATAAAGCCCAACCTTTAATCCGGAGCTTTGAAGTACCGAAGCAATTAAATGAGCAGTTGAACCTTTACCGTTGGTTCCCGCAATGTGAATCGTTTTGAAATTGTTCTGAGGGTTGTTAATAAGATTGCATAAAGCAATTGTATTATTTAGATTAGCTTTATATGCAGCAGCACCAATACGTTGAAACATTGGTAACCGGCTGTACATATATTCAAAGGTTTGCTGGTAATTCATTCTGCAAAGATAAGGGTGAAGAATGAATAAAAAAAATTATTAAAATCCTTTAAGCTTTTCATAAAATATTTCCTTTTTTTCTTTGTCCGTCAGGTTATAATTATAATCAAACAGAGTTTCATGCCAATCCCCATACATTGGATTCGGCAGGACTATAAATCGTTTTCCAAATTCATTTTTTAAACTATCGGCAAGGAAAAAACGTTCTTCAATTGATTTTTTGTCAAAAACATAAGAAAAATCACTAAGATTATCGCCTATAAATAATACGATATGATAGTTAGATGCAATAGCCTGTCTTCTTTTTTCTTTTCCCGATTCGTCTTTTCTCATGTAAAGATGTTCAATATCTGCATAAGGGAAACCTTTTGCTTTAAGATTTTCAATGGTTTTTACTTTTAAATTTTCTTTGCGGTTAGTAACATAAAATACTTCTGCACCTTTTGATTTTGCATAATTCAAAAATTCAACTGCTCCTGGTAAAGCTTTTGCTTGTGCAAGTTCACACCATTCATTCCAGTATTCAGGATATTGTGTTTTTTCTAAAATAATCTTTGCCTGAAACGGACTGTTATCCAAAACGGTTTCATCAACATCAACAATTACAGCAAGTTTCTTAGTTAGTAACATCTTTCTTAATTCATTGTCAAGTATAAGTCTTGCAATGTTAAATGCCTGATATGAAAGCGCCCTGTATTCGGCTGCTTTTTGATGGAATAAAGTTGCTATTAAAAGTTTTTCATTATCTATATCTGTTGAATCTTTTTTTATATCAACATTATATTTGAATTTTACATCACAACTTACAAATGCTGTTGATAGAATGCATAATGTGATCAGGTATATTAAAATCTTTTTCATCTGTTTATATTTGTAAAAAATAATTATATCACAGTGTGAGCCGACGAGTTAACCCGTCGGCTCATGTTAGTTTCATATTTAAGAGAATTAGTGCATGCAATATACGAATTTTACTTTATTGTTTTGATATTATTAATTGTGGCTTTTTAAACCGGACAATAAAATAATTTAAAAGAAAAAACCGGATCCAAACAGAACCCGGTTTTTAAAAATAGAATTCATATATAATCTTACTTTTCAGAATAATCTATCTCAGAAAGTCTTTTATAACTGTTATATCTCCACTCGGCATTCTTTTTAGCAAGAGCATCTAATCTTATGGCTTCCTCAGGGAATGTTTTCTTTAAAGAAGTGTATCTTACCTCTCCGTCAAGGAAATTCTGGAACTTATCCCAATCAGGTTCTTTAGAATCAAGGACAAATGGATTTTTACCTTCCTCTTCTAATAACGGATTAAATCTGTAAAGATGCCAGTAACCTGAATCAACAGCTCTTTTTTCTTCTTCCTGTGTTTTGCTCATGCCTGCTTTCAAACCATGATTGATACACGGAGCATAAGCAATAATCAATGATGGTCCGGGATATGCTTCGGCTTCTCTCAATGCTTTAAGAAACTGCGATTGGCTTGCACCCATTGCAACCTGAGCAACATAAACATAACCGTAAACCATTATCATTGCACCGAGGTCTTTTTTTCGTATCTTCTTACCTGATGCAGCGAATTTGGCAACAGCACCCACAGGGGTTGCTTTTGATGCTTGTCCGCCGGTATTTGAATAGACTTCGGTATCCATAACAAAGATATTAATATCCTCGCCTGAGGCAACTACATGGTCTAATCCTCCGTAACCGATATCATAAGCCCATCCGTCACCGCCAAATACCCATACCGATTTTTTAATCAGGTATTGTTTCAGGTTTAAAATTTCTTTTGCTACCGGGTCGGATTCCTTTTCTAATAATGGAATAAGTTTTTTAGAAACCTCAACGGATTTTTCTGCATTATCTTTTCCTTCAATCCATTCTTTAAATAAAGCTTTGGTTTCAGTAGAGATATTTCCATTGGCTTTTGACATGCGGTCTGCAATCCTTTCTCTCATTTTATTAACACCTGCTAACATACCATAGCCATACTCGGCATTGTCTTCAAATAAAGAACTTGCCCATGCCGGACCGTGTCCGTCCTTTTTGTTCGGGCAATATGGTATTGCAGGCGCCGAACCACCCCAGATGGAAGAACATCCCGTAGCATTTGCAATCATCATCCTCTCGCCGTATAATTGAGTTATTAATTTAACATAGGCAGTTTCACCACATCCGGGGCAAGCGCCCGAAAATTCAAATAATGGTTGTGCAAACTGGCTGTTTTTAACTGATTTTGCTTTTGGAACAATATCGTCTTTATAAGTAACATTATTAACTATATAATCCCAGTTCCCAATTTCTTTTTCCTGTGTGCCCAAAGGTTTCATTATTAATGCTTTTTCTTTTGCAGGACATACTTCAAAACAATTACTGCAACCTGTACAATCAAGCGGGCTAATCTGTATCCTGAAGCGAAGTCCTTCAAATGTTTTCTTAGGAATTGCTTCTAAAGTATCTATTCCCTCAGGAAGATTTTTTATTTCATTTTCATTCAATAAGAATGGTCTTATTACTCCATGCGGGCAAACATAAGCACATTGATTACACTGGATACAATTTTCGGGAATCCATTGGGGAACATTAATTGCAACTCCTCGTTTTTCCAGAGCAGTGGTTCCTGAAGGGAATGTTCCGTCTTCCCTGCCTGTAAATGCACTTACGGGAATAGAATCACCCTGAAGCATATTTATAGGTTCAAAAATATTTTTAATAAAATCGTCAGTAGTTTCTTGTGATTCCGGTCCTTCTGATTGTATTTCAATATTTGCCCATTCCGAAGGGATTTCTACTTTTAGGACTTCACTGCCCTTATCAACTGCCGCATAGTTCATGTTTACGATATTTTCGCCCTTTTTGCCATAGCTCTTTAGAATAGCAGCTTTCATTTCTTTAACAGCCAATTCATAAGGAATTACTTCTGAAACCTTAAAAAATGCTGATTGCATAATTGTATTTGTGCGGGTTCCCAGCCCGATTTCCTCGGCAATATTTGTAGCATTAATAATATAAAAGCTAATGTTATTATCCGCCATATATTTCTTCATATAATCAGGTATTCTTTTTTTTGTTTCTTCAACATCCCAGATGCTGTTTAAAAGAAATATTCCACCATTTTTAAGACCTTTAAGCATATCATATTTATTCAGATATGCAGGCACATGGCAGGCAACAAAGTCGGGGGTGCCAACAAGATAGGTTGATTGTATAGGATTATCACCAAATCTTAAATGAGAAACCGTAATTCCGCCTGATTTTTTTGAATCATAGGCAAAATATGCCTGTGCATATTTATCAGTAGAACCACCGATAATTTTAATTGAATTTTTATTTGCACCAACAGTACCATCAGCACCAAGACCGAAGAATTTTGCTTCAAATGTACCTTTTGGCGCAACATTGATATTAGGCAACATTGGTAATGAAGAATGTTTAACATCATCAACAATACTGATTGTAAAACGGTTTTTAGGTTCGGGGTGCTTAAGATTTTCAAAAACCGATAAAATATGAGCGGGTGTTGTATCTTTTGAGCTTAAGCCGTATCTTCCACCGACAATCAACGGAGCATTTTCTTTTCCGAAGAAAAGGTCTCTGACGTCAAGATACATAGGTTCGCCGGTAGCACCTATTTCTTTTGTTCTGTCAAGCACAGCAATTCTTTTTACTGTTTCTGGAAAAGCTTTGAAAAAATATTTTTCTGAAAATGGTCTGTACAGATGAACGGTAATCAAACCGACTTTTTCACCTTTAGCCATTAAATAATCTACAACTTCCTTGATGGTGCTTGTAACAGAACCCATTGCAATTAAGATATGTTCGGCATCTTTAGCTCCGTAATAATTAAATGGATGATATTCCCTGTCGGTAATTTTTTTAATTTCCTGCATATAATCTTCAACAATGTCGGGAATAGGATCATAAAATCTATCTGCTGATTCTCTTGCCTGAAAATAAATATCAGGATTCTGGGCAGTGCCTCTTGTAACGGGATGTTCAGGATTCAGAGCATTATCCCTGAATTTTTGCAAAGCTTCATAATCAACTAATTTTTCAAGGTCTTCCATTTGCATCTCTTCAACTTTCTGGATTTCGTGAGATGTTCTGAAACCATCAAAAAAGTGAATAAAAGGAATTCTTGATTTGATTGCTGAAAGATGAGCTACTCCGGCAATATCCATAATTTCCTGAGCGCCTCCGGTAGCAATCATAGCAAAGCCAGCCTGACGAACACTCATTACATCGCTATGGTCACCGAAAATTGAAAGCGCCTGTGCAGATAAGCTTCTTGCAGTCACGTGAAACACAGCCGGCAATAATTCACCTGACATTTTATACATGTTCGGGATCATTAATAATAAGCCTTGTGATGCAGTGAATGTACTGGAAAGCGCACCGGCTTGCAATGCACCATGCATAGCTCCTGCAGCACCGGCCTCCGATTGCATCTCCTTAACTTCAACAATTTCACCGAAAATATTTTTTCTGCCATTGGCAGCCCATTGGTCAATGTATTCAGCCATGTCAGACGAAGGCGTAATAGGATAAATACATGCCACTTCACTGAACATATATGCGATGTGAGAAGTTGCCCAGTTTCCTTCGCAAGTAATAAATTTTTTCTTTTTTTCCATGATTATATAATTTAAAAAACCTTAAATATTAAGTAATTACGTGATTATTAAATTTGAGGCACAAAATTAATAAATTAAATCAAATCTGAGTTTAAATTAATATTAATTAATATTTAATTTATCTTATTTAGAAAGGATTTAGATAAAAAAACAAGATTCGTATTAATATTTCAAGAAGGATATTATATTTAACTGTAGTTTTAAGATAAGTGAATGGTTAGATGGTTGAATGGTTAATAAAAACTTCAAAATCATAGCGCCATAAATGGCAAGTTACAGGTTATTCAGCAATCGCTTACTAATTGTGGATTTGCTAAATAACTTTGTTTTTTTAGCAAAGTTTTACAGGATAATAGTATAAATTGTAAATCAAAACATCAATCAAGGCGAGTAATTCCTTCTTCCTTTGCGGCTTGTAATGCAAGATTATAATCTTTTTGTGATAGGGGAGAGGAAAGTTCAAATATTTCGGAAGCTAAGCCACAGGGTCTGTATTGCGGCATTATGTTTACATAAGTATTTGGTGATATTTCCTGATAAATAAATCTCATAATTTTACGGGTATTTGCAAGGTTATGAGGTAAAACCAGGTGTCTGACCAGAAGTCCCTGTTTGGCAATCCCGTTTTCGTCAATTATCAAATCCCCGACCTGCCTATGCATTTCTTTTATTGCTTTTTTTGCTTTTTCTGGATAGTCCTTTGCCTTGCATGTTTTTTGTGATATTTCAGAATTCCAGAATTTAAAATCAGGCATGTAAATATCAATAATCCCGTCTAACAGCTTTAAAGAATCAATATTGTCATAAGCACTTGTGTTATAAATCAACGGAACTGACAAGCCGTTTTCAACAGCTATTTCAAGTGCGGAAAGTATCTGCGGAATTACATGCGAAGGTGTTACAAAATTAATGTTGTGACAACCCATTTTTTGCAGTTGGAGCATGAATTCTGCTAATTGAGCATCGGTTACTTCTACTCCGTTGCCTTCATGGCTTATATCATAATTTTGACAGAAATTACACAAAAGATTACAATGAGTAAAAAATATCGTGCCTGAACCATGATAGCCGACAAGCGGGGCTTCTTCTCCAAAATGCGGACTATAGCTTGAAACCCATGCTTTAACTCCGGTTTTACAAACGCCTGTTTCGCCTTCCAAACGGTTAACTTTGCAATTACGGGGACATAATGTACACTTGCTTAATCTTTCAAAAGCTTCTTTCTTTTTTTCCTTTAGCTTACCAGTTTTGGCTGATTTAATATACTTGGGATACGGATTGGTCATAAATCCTGATGTTTTTAAGACTTATAAAATACCAATTCAGATAAACTGGAAATTACAAATCTCAAATAATAAATAACAAATAAATAACAATAACCAAAATTCAAAAAACATTGAATATACAAATTATTTAGTTTTGGTTATTTTTTACCAAACGTTTCAAACTACAACTTTTTTTGAAAAGTATTCATCAGGAACATATTCCATAGCCATTAATAAACACAAATATAATACTTTTTATCTATTTAAAAATATTCATAAGATAATTGAACTATTTGAACAAAAACAAATACAACT
>JAUXFX010000153.1 GCA_030622635.1 Bacteroidota bacterium | reverse complement strand
TCAGTTCCAATTTTATAAAATCCTACTCCTGTTGCAACGCCGTCTAGTGCTAAGTATGCGTGATCTGAATTGAATTCGTTTCGTTTAACTACTTGACCGTTGACATTATAGAATTCAATGAATCCTTTTTCTACAGAAGGCATGAAAACATTTATTTCGCTACCTGGATTAGGAAATGCGGTGTTGCTTGTTTCTGCAAATTCTTCTATTCCTGTGTTTAGATATACTGGAAGCTCAAATTCTGCACCTCCATTTACTGACTGTGTGGTGAATTCATAAATTGTGTCTAAAGCGATTGATATTGGTCTTAGATATAAGTCAACATTACCGACATTGTCTCCGTTCTCAGCATTTTGAGTTACAAAATAACCAGTTCCTGTGATTGTGTCGCCATTTTCTTGAGCTTTTAGTTCTGAGAATGAGAATGTTGTTGCTATGATTGCTGTTGCGATAAACAGGTTTACAGGCATTGTAAGTGTTTTAGCTCCTTTTAATGCATAGTGACCAAGTCCTTTCATAGTATTTAGTAAGTTCATTATTTATTTTCGGTATTAATTACAAACTCATTTTAGTTTTAAAATTATCTCATTCGGGTCTAAAGCTATTTTTGAAAAAGCAAACCATTTTTTTCCGTCACTGGCAGTTAGTAAGGATTCCTTACCAACTGAAATTTCATCAAGTTCTTTTTCCTTAAAGATGTTAGAAATATGAAGTGTTATATTGTTTCTTGTTGTTTGAAATAAATCAGCCATTTGTGCCTGTGTCAACCAAACCGTATCTTCTTCAATCCTAACCTCAAGTCTGGTTGATTGTTCGTTTGCCTGATATATGATTATTTCGTCTTTCATTAAGTTTCAATCGGTTTATTCTTATTATCATTTATTGTCGCAAAAATATTAATTAATTTCTCAAAAGCATACTTTTAATAAATAAAGACGGTATAATATTTTTCCCATTTACACGAGATACAGTTTCTTTATTGCAGTATGATTTATAATATAATATTTGGTAACGATTACGGCTAAAAACTGGCGGGCTTTTCAACCAACTTTTGTATCAACTAGCATAATTGTATATTTCTTGTAATTCGTTTCATATTAGTACTTTCCGCCCGCTTGTTTTTGAGCCGATGTTGGCGGTATGTGCTTCATTTTAGTCGTGTTAAAAGTCGTCTGATAGTTCATTAGTGTCAAGGTTAAAGTATCTATATGTAATGGGTAAATCGAATTTATCTCTAATATGGTCAAGGTATTTTATTACCTCTGGATTAGGTTTTTCATCTGCTACTATGATTAACTTTTCAGCTTTATCTGTGTCGGGGAAATAGGCATACTCCATTATTTGTCCAAGCGCCTTTCTAATACTTTGTTTGGGATTATCTGTTTTTAATTCGAAATAGTGCCAAGTGTCTTGCTTAGTTTTTGCCTTAATATCAACTCTTCCCTTTTCAATAAAAACTTTTTTATAGTCATACCTTTTGGAAGTTCTTAGCAATTCAAAAATTGCATTTTGCATTTGGTCGTGATAAGGGTCATACTCGCATTCACTGTTAAACACCTTTTTTCTCTTGTTGGTGTTTTTTTTGTTTCCTTCTGATTCATCTTCTTCGTTTACTGTTCCAAATATAATTTCTGATTTTCTTGGAAGCAGTTTATAGCGATTGGTAGTAACGTTTATGTCATTTTCAGCAACTTCTATTAATTCATCAGGTTGAGAAATGTCTTTAAACTTAAATTTCACATTGAAAAATATTTCAGGGTCAGTTAGCTTAAACTTTTCATAATTAGCACCAACTCTCTCAACGTCTGCTCGCATTTTTTCAAGCCAACCATTTGACTTATAAACTTTATAAACTCGTTTAGATTCTTCTCTTGTAATGCATTCAACATTTTTTATTTCTCCAACATAATACTGCTTGTTTAGGTTATTAATAGTAAACAAAGAAATATTGTAAACCTCATTGTCGTGTTTGTCGGATTTTAAAAACAAAGGTTGTAAAAATGCATAGTGATAACCTTCAATAATTTTTGATTTATCAAATAACCATTCTTCGTGTCCATAACCTGTGTCTGCTTCATATGCATCAACTGAGACGGATTTTCCTTGTGAACCCGAAGGAAATTTCCAGTTTTCAGTATTCCAGCAAATTCTTGAGAGTTTGTTTTTATTGCCGAATGCAATTTGTTCCTGTCGCAGTTTGATAACCTTTTGGGTGTATTTATTATAAAACTTTTGGTCAAGCAAATAAATTCCTTCGGGTTTTTCTTTACTTATTAAATCGTCAATCACTGGTTTAACCGTTGTTATAAAAGTGTCAAGGTTTTTAAGAAAGTCTATACCTGTATATTTCTTTTGCCATTTATTTTTTGATCCGTCTTTATTGAATCCGCCGATTTTAGCAACAATTTTTTGTAAAAACTGGGTTTTTGTTTTGGAATCCTGTGCAGAAAATTCAATGTATGAGTTGCCATTATTAAGTACTACAAAGCCTACATTATGAATTTTTTCTTTCCAGTCCATTCCATTCCAAAAAGAGAGATGTAAGTAATATTCATTCCCAATGAACCAGTAACCCTTGTCAAGTCGTTGTTGGTTATTGATTTTTCTAGGAACGAAAAATAATTCTGTGTCTGTCTTACGTAGGTGAATTAAATGGTCAAGAATTTTTTCGTGTGTCCGTATAATTTTTTCCATAAATGTCTCTTAACTCCAATTTTCTATATTGGTTGATGTGTCGTTCTTAGCATTACCGCCAACGAGCGAGTATAATTACTATTACGTTTATTTTTCCTATATCTGCGTGCTAAGGTAACTATATTTTTCAATAGAATTCAACATCTGCTTCAAACTCGGTTTTTCAAGCCGTTTGAAGCTTATTTATTAGGCATCATTTTTTCTTTTTAATCAGTCTATAAAGGTCTCTTTCATTACTGATTTAACTTCCTTAATTTCAGGTCTCGACAATCTTCCTAAAACTTTAATAATACGTTGTTTGTCAATTGTCCTAATTTGATCAATTACAATCCAAACTATTTTTCTGTCGTGTTTTACTTCAATCCTGGTTGGATATTTTCTCGACTTAGTTGTCATTGGGGAAACTACAATCGTCCGGAGATATTTATTCATTTCATCAGGTGAAATAATAACACAAGGTCTGGTTTTTTTTATTTCACTACCAATCGTTGGGTCAAGATTGACGAGAACTATTTGATATTGATTTAATTCCATTCTTCAATATTTTCATTTTCAAAAACGTCATTGAATAGAAGTTGATCGTCACCGTTTTCATTCATCTCTTTAAATGCTATGTCCCAACCTTTTCTTGGTTTCGAAATAGGTTTTAATATGATATAGCCTTTTTCAAGGATAAGTTCAACCTTGTCTTTGATATTGTATTTGTCGATTAAAGTTTTACTAAGTCTAAATCCTTTAGAGTTCCCTATTTGTATTATTGATAATTCCATAATTTTATATTTATATGTAATTACAAAGTTAATACAATATTTTAATTCTCAAAATATTATTTTGAAATGATTGGTAACTTGTTTGTAAAAACAATTTTTACTTTAAAATTTGATTCATCATAGTGAGTTTTACCTAAAACATTCCATTTCTATAAAACCTACAGAGGAACATAATTTCAACTTTTCACTTTCTTTTCAACGAGAGAAATGGAATGTTTCTTTACCGATAACTGATAAAGTTTTTATGGTCATTTTGTGAATGATGTTTTTCTGATTATTGAGAACTTCAGTATTCTCATAGTGTTACAGATTATTTTGTTAAATTTATTATAATTATGTTAGGAGTTTGTGATATTTTCTATTCATCTTTAATTCTATTCTTTTCCCAATCCGAAATGTCAACTTTTTCAATTTTATTTATTCTCCTAAATTCAGAATATTCAAAAATTACTACTATCGCAAGAATCCAGAAAATCGTTCCAGCTATCAAAAGAATTAATCTTTGTTTAAATTTTATTTTATAGTTGGATTCATATAATTCAGTCAATCCACTATTTAATAATCTAAAAAGTTCATAGGGTCCAAAAAAGAAGATTTTTATTTTTTCAATAAAAGTGTATTTTTCTAACTTATTCCTTTCTACTTGTTTTTTCCAAGCTTTTTCAAATGCTTTTAATTGTCTTTCATCTGATTCAATTTCTTTGAATCTTTTGTTGATTTGTTCTTCATCTAACCCAAAGTCAATAAGTTTATCATATGACTCATTCCTTAATTCTTCATCCTGAGATGTATAGACCACTGAAATCAACCAATCGACATCATCTTTGTGAATTTCTGAATTTGTCATTTTTTCTATATCTGTGTGCTAAGGTAACTATATTTTCCAATATAATTCAACCTATGCTTCAAACTGGGTTTTTCAAGCTGTTTGAAGCTTATTTATTACAGGCAGTATTTTATTCTGATTTAATATTTCCATTTTAGGCTTTTAAGTCTGATTTTGGTCGGTAAGAGTTTGGTTAAGCATAGTTTTTTACGCTTCTTAATTCTGTTATAGTGATAAATTCCACATTGATTTTCAGTCAGCGTTCAATTCAGTATTATGATATTCAATTCCGCAAACTCACTCAAATCAGTTTTGCCTTTATTTGGTTCTATTAAAATTCGGCTGAAATTTTCTTGGTTCTTTTGTGGTAAACTTTTTTCTAAATTGGAAGTAAAAAATTGAGCCCAGAATCGGAAAAAAGAGAACAATCAAAAGCCATACAGTATTCAAACTCTGGTTTTTAAATCTTGATTTTGCAATATCTATCATTGCCCAAAACCATAATCCAATAGTTAAAATAATCAATCCGATAATCATAAATATTTCCATAATATTTGTTTTATGTTGCCTGTATCTTGTTTATAAAAAACAATATAGATTGTTTTTTATTTCTTACAATAAATAACTTTAACTGTCCTTGTTGCACTGGCAGTATTACCTGCATTATCGCTTACCAAATAATATACATGTCCTGTTCCGGATTGGCTGGTATCAATTTCAATTGTAGTATTGATTTTATCGGTAATGTCGCCATCTTCATCATCAGTTGCTGTTGCTCCCGGGTCAATATAAGGAATCCCAACGCAGGCTGTGATAGGATTGTATCCGAGTATCGTAATAACAGGAGGAGTTTTATCCTTTTTACAACCAAAACCTATAAAGAGTATGGTTATAAGGATAAATAAGATAAACTTATTTTGATTTTTCATAACTTAAAATTTATTTTTTTGTAAATGTAGTCATACCTATCGAAGCGTTTTCAGTATAATGGATAACAAAAGTTGTAATATTGCCGGAAGTGCTTATAGTTCCTGAGCCGTAAAAAGAAATATTGTCAATTTGTTGTGATGGAATAGTAATAGTATTTTCTGAGATATTGCCATAAATAGTTCCATTAGCATTATACGCGAATTTTGAAAAATTTATTCTGTTATTAACGTTGTATGAAGATGTGATAGTTTGTTCGTATTCGTGAGAAACCTCATCAATTACATTAATAACATCATAAGTTCCATCATATTTTTCGGCATCATTAATTACATAAACAATCCTTTCGGCAGTTGTTTCGTTGTTAGAAAGATCAACGGCAAAATATGTAACAATGTATTCTCCAACAGAATCTTTATTAACATTTTCTTCATAACCCCATTCAATAATACCACTCCAGTTATCCCATGCGTTTGCTTGAGGATGTGGCACGTAATCAAGCCAGTTGCTGCCCAATGGTATTGTTACAGGATTATCGCCATAAATGATAATTACAGGTCCTTCAAGGTCATCGATACTTGGATTACATCCCTGATTTAATGCAAAACCTGAAATAATTATTAATGAAATAAAAACTAAAAATAAATTTTTCATGATATAATGTTTTAGTTACGATAATTTTAATTTAAACAAAGGTAGAAAATATTTCATTAAAAATTGATTAATCCATATTTTTTATCTATATTTGCAATTGTAAAATATATTAAGCTGTTTTAATAACCCAAACCAAAAATTATGAAAAAGGAGGAGTGGAACATTCCTCCTTTTTTTATTTTTTGCTTGGGAATGATTTGTATTTAAATTAATTTTGACACGTTAACAAAAATTGTAAATCATTTTAAATTCGGAGGTAAAATTGGGAAATACAGCAACTTCAGGAAACAAAGGTAAAGGAGTACGTTCCGATTGTTTCGTCAGTATTGAACTAACTGATAAAGAGGGGATTGATATTCAATTACAAAGTAAAGTAGGGGTTATTTTCGGAGAAGAAATAATTAAAGAAATTAAAGATATCTTAAATTATTTTGGCATTTTAAATGCAAAAGTACACTTAGAAGATTCGGGCGCACTTGCTTTTGTAATTGCTGCAAGGGTTGAAGCTGCCGTTAAGCAATTAATTCAGACGGATAAAGAATATTTACCTGAATTAATAGAAGAAAATAAATATCAGACAACAAATGACCGTAACCGTTTTTCAAGATTATACCTGCCTGGGAATACACCGAGTTTGATGATCAATGCAGGTATTCATAAACCTGATGGAATTATTTTAGACCTTGAAGATTCGGTTGCCCCTGATAAAAAAGCAGAAGCTTGCTTATTAGTGAGAAATGCTTTACGTCGATTGAATTTTTATGGTGCCGAGCGAATGGTGCGAATAAATCAAGTGCCAAAAGGACTGGATGATATGGATTTTATAATTCCGCACAATGTGAATTTAATTTTAATTCCAAAATGTGAAAGTGCCGGACAGATTCATCAGGTAAATAAGAAGATTGATGAATTAAAATCCAAACATAATATAAAAGGTAATGTTTGGTTGATGCCGATTATTGAAAGTGCCCTTGGAGTCATCAATGCTTTTGAGATTGCAAGTGCTGCCGATAATGTGGTTTCGCTGGCTATTGGTTTGGAAGATTACACAGCAGATATTGGAACAAGAAGAACCAATGAAGGAACAGAATCATTTTTTGCAAGAAGCCAGGTAGTTAATGCTGCAAGAGCAGCCCGGATACAACCAATTGATTCGGTCTTCTCTGATGTGGCGGATATGGAGGCACTTAAGCAAAATGTTTTAAGATCAAAAGCACTTGGATTTGATGGAATGGGCTGTATCCATCCGCGACAAATTGCAGTTATTCATGAAAATTTTGCTCCTGATAAAGCTGAAATTGAAAAGGCAAAAAAAATTGTGAACGCTTTTATTGAAGCTAATGAAAAAGGATTGGGCGTTGTTTCACTCGGAACAAAAATGATAGACCCACCTGTTGTTAAAAGAGCACAAAACACAATTAACCTTGCTGTCAATATGGGTAAATTGCAAAAAAACTGGAGAGAAGAAATTTAGTATCTGACTTATTTTATAAAAATACATTTTAATGAAAAAATACGATAAATTAGTAAAAAATGCAGTTGGAAGAATAGTCCCCACAATTATTAACGGTGAAGAACATATACCATTCAAAGGTGTAGGTAAATATATTACTGATGGAAGAAGATTTGCACCTCGTCTTGCGTCGTGTGCCAATTATCCCGCAGATGGAAATAAACTTATTCCAAGTTTAAAAGAAGCTTTGATTAAAGCAGGGCTAAAAGATGGAATGACAATTTCCACTCATCATCATTTCAGAAATGGTGATATTATTGCAGTGCAGATATTTGATATTGCACATGAATTAGGTATAAAAGATCTCAGATGGTTTCCATCAGCTTCATTTCCATGTCAGGAGCCATTAATAAAATATATGGAGGATGGTACTATCAACAGGACTGAAGGCAGCATGAATGGACCCTTAGGTAGATTCTGCTCCGAAGGAAAAATGAAAGGGATTGGTGTTCTTCGTTCGCATGGTGGCAGATACCAAGCAGTGCAGGATGGTGATGTGCAGATTGATATTGCAGTTATTGCTGCACCAACAGCTGATACTTTCGGGAATGCAAATGGTGTTAACGGACCCGCAGCTTGTGGCTTACTTGGTTTCGCTCTTGCTGATTCACAATATGCTGATAAAGTTATTGTTGTA
>JAUXFX010000028.1 GCA_030622635.1 Bacteroidota bacterium | reverse complement strand
GAACGCCTGTTCGTTCGAAATGAAATGAAGGCGGGAATTATACAAATTTCAATTCGTGCATTCGTGGCTATTTTTTATTATTTATTTGCGGAATTAAGGTATACCAATATTATTCATTAACTTTACCAATATTTCATAATTTATAACTAATCAGTATTAAATTAAGAATGAAAATTTCTTAACAAATTATTATTGAATTAGGGAATAAGGGAATAGAGGAAATAGGGGAAATATGGGAAATAAGACTTTGTATTTACAATTTCCCCAACACCCTTATACCTTTATACCCTTATACCCATATACCATTTTGAAAATTTATCCTCAATAGCTATCGGGATAAAAAAAGTTAATTAAATGAGCTTTACTGTTTACAAATCATCAGCAGGTTCGGGCAAAACATTTGCTCTTGTTAAAGAATATCTGAAAATTGTTTTAATGTTTCCCGCGAAATTCAGGAATATTCTTGCAATAACTTTTACAAATAAGGCTGCTAACGAGATGAAGGAAAGGGTAATCAGTAATTTGATTGAACTTTCGGCAAGCGAACCTGATAAAAATTCAATCACAATTAAATATTTATTACCCGAACTAATATCAGACTTAAAAATTGATACCGGAACAATTACGAAAAGATCATCTGAAGCACTTGAACTGATATTACATAATTATTCTGATTTTGCTATTGGAACCATTGATAGTTTTGTTCATAAAATAATACGCATTTTTGCCCACGACCTTCACCTCCCATTGAATTTTGATGTGGAAATGGATGAGGATAAACTTATTTCACAGGCAATTGACCTATTGATTAGCAGGGTAGGTACTGATGAGATATTAACAAAAGTTTTGGTGAGATTTACTGAAGATAAAACTGAGAATGAACAGAACTGGAATATTGAAACCGACCTGCAAACATTTGCCAAATCCCTGTTAAAAGAAGATGGTCAGTATCAGATTGAAAAATTGAAAAAACTTACTCTAAATGATTTTTTAAAAATTAACAAAAAGATTTTAGAGAATATTAAAAAGTTTGAAGATTCGGTAAAGGAAAATGCAGGTATTGCCATGCAGCTTATTCATAAAAATGATGTTTCAATCTTTTCGTTTTATTATGGGAATCAAGGTATTGGAAAATATTATGATAATTTATTCAATGGTAATTTTGAAAAGATTAAACCGAATTCAAGAGTTATTCAAACTATAGAAAATAATAAGTGGTACAGCGGGAAAACCGATGATTATCAACAATCTGCAATTGATAATATTAAATCTGAACTCAAGGAAATATATTTTGATATTGAAAGAATTATTATAAACGGGTATGGTAAATATATGGTTCTTAAACTTTTACGGCGAAATATTTACCCTTTGGCAGTTTTAAATGAAATTGAAAAAATATTGAACGAAATAAAAACCCAAAACAATATTGTTCACATCTCAGAATTTAATAAAAGAATTGCAGATATTGTTTTAAATGAGCCGGTACCGTTTATTTACGAACGTCTGGGTGAAAAATATAAATATTTTTTGATTGATGAGTTTCAGGATACTTCGGTTTTGCAATGGCATAATTTATTACCATTGATTGATAATTCACTTTCTGAAGATAATTTTAATATGCTTGTGGGAGATGGTAAGCAGGCAATTTACCGGTGGAGAAACGGCGAAGTTGAGCAGTTTGCCAAACTTCCTGAGATTTATAAAAAAGAGAATAATCCATTTATTTCCGAAAGAGAACAAAACCTGATGCGGAATTATAATTCGGAAGAACTTAAAAAAAATTATCGTTCCAAAGCTGAAATTGTGGATTTTAACAATAAGTTTTTTAAAGTTGTGGCACCTTTGATAAAACCTCCGTTTGATTCAATATATGAGAATCTTGAACAAGAATTTGAAACTGATAATACAGGCGGTTATATAAATATTGATTTTATTGATAAAAAAAATGCAGAAGATTCTTTTGAAGAAATAAATTTTAAAAAGATAAAAGAAATTATTTTGGAATTGCAGCAGCAAAATTTTAACTGGGGTAATATTGCAATTTTATGCCGCAAAAACAAAGAGGCAAGTAATATTGCAAGGTTCCTGCTTAATGAAAATATTGATGTGATTTCCTCGGAATCTTTATTATTGAGCAGTTCACACAAGCTGAATTTTATTATTGCTTTGATTAAATTTATGCTTGATCCGTCGGACAATATTCAAAAAACTCATATTTTAAATTTTTTAAAACAAAATAATCAGGAAAGCTTTCAGGATAAGTTTTTTATATCAAAATTGAGGAACTTACAGGTTTTTGACCTTTGTGAAGAGTTGATTCGTTTATTCGGGTTAAGTTCTCAGCCAGACCCATACATACAGTTTTTTTTAGATGCGGTTTTAAAATATACTATTGAAAATAATTCGGGAATTTCTGATTTTATTGATTGGTGGGAGGAGAAAAAAGATAAGCTTTCAATTATTGTTCCCGAAGGTATTAATGCTGTGAATATTTTGACGATTCACAAAGCAAAAGGACTTGAATTTCCTGTTGTAATTTATCCTTTTGCAAATGAAAGCTCACGGATGACAAAAAAAGAATTATGGGTTGACCTTAACGAACCTGAAATTCCTGAAATGGATGCAGCTTTATTGCCGGCTATTAAAGATATGGAAGATACATCTTTTGCCGATCTTTATATTGAAGAAAAAAACAAGTCGTTTCTTGATATGATAAATTTGCTTTATGTTGTAATGACACGACCTACCGATCGCTTATATATTCTTACTGAAAAACCATCTGAAAACCCGAAAGAAATTAATTCATTGCCGCTTGTTTTTGTATATTATTTAAAGTCAGAAGGATTATGGCTTGAAAATACAACGGAATATTCATTTGGAAATAAACAATTTTTTGAAAGAATTATTCAAGCTGAAGATAAAAGTATTTTTAAATTAGAATCTTTTATTTCTGAAGATTGGAGGAAGAAAATTCTTATAAGTACTTCCGCACCTGAAATTTGGGATGTAAACGATCCTGATAGAAATAAAGAATGGGGTAATTTGGTACATGCTCTGCTTGCAAATATTATCACTTATGATGATGTTGAAAATGCTGTTGAGGACTTTTTTAGTAAGGGGATAATTGATAAAACTGAAAAAGATAAATTATTGGAAAAAATCATACAGCTTGTTATGGATCCTCAAGTAAAACCGTTTTTTGAAAAAAATCTTAATATCAAAACCGAAACCGAAATACTTTTACCAAACGGACAAACATTCCGCCCCGACCGTTTGATCTTATCAGAAAATAAAGCAATAGTGATTGATTATAAAACCGGTAAATCCGAAGAAAAACATAAAAAACAAATAAATCATTATGCCCGGTTAATAGAAGAAATGGGATATAATAAGATTGAAAAATATTTGCTTTATATTGATGATGAAGTTGAGGTTGTTGAGGTTTGAACTACTGATTGATGAGTGAATGGTTAAATGGTTCACCCTGTAGAAACCTGACAGGGTTTCAAAACCTGTCAGGTTTGGTCTTATAAGTTGCATTATAATTTTTCCTGCCGCTGCTACTTGTTCGTAAATTCCCACCGCAGTTTCCTTTAATTTTCAAACTGATTAAAAAATAATGCAGATGTTTAATTTCTAAAATATCAAACTTACTTTCCGGCAGCCTCTTTCATTCTGTTCGGAATCGTACAAATAGTATTCGTATTTGGACACTTTTCCGTTATATTGATCTAAATTATAATCTTAAATTATTGATTACAACCTTTGTATGTTTTGTGGCATTATAATGGAATGAAAAGAAAGTTTATTTTGTAACTCGTTTTAAAAAAAAACTTATTTTCGTAAACTTATTAACATAAATTATAAATCAATAAAGAATCAAACAATTATGAAGAAATTCTTAGCAGTTTTAATTTCAGTTCTAATTTTCCAGATGTTGATATATGCTCAGGAAGAAGCACGTTTAATGCGGTTTCCGGCAATTCATGGCGATCAGGTGGTATTTTCCTATGCAGGTGATATTTATACTGTCTTAAAGACAGGTGGAATTGCCCGTAAACTTACTAATGACGATGGTTATGAAATGTTTACAAGGTTCTCCCCTGATGGAAAGTCCATTGCTTTTACAGGTCAGTATGATGGAAATACCGAAGTTTATCTGATGCCTGCCCAAGGTGGTATTCCTGAAAGATTGACTTATACAGCCACACTTGGCAGGGATGATATTTCCGACAGAATGGGACCTAACAATATTGTAATGTGCTGGAAAGATAATGATAGTATTGTTTACCGCTCACGCAAAAAATCATTTAATTCATTTAAAGGTCAGTTATTTATTGTTTCAACTCATGGTGGATTATCAGAAGAAATTCCTTTGCCTTGCGGTGGTTTTTGCAGCTATTCGCCTGATAAAACCAAGCTGGCTTATAATCGTGTTTTTCGTGAGTTCAGAACATGGAAATATTACAAAGGCGGAATGGCAGATAATGTCTGGATTTATGATTTTAAAACAAAAAAAGTAAAAAATATAACAAATAATGATTTCCAGAATATTTTTCCGATGTGGCATGGCGATTTTATTTATTTCTTATCAGATCGCGACAGAACTATGAATCTGTTTTCTTATAATATAAAAACCAAAGAGACCAAAAAACTAACTGACTATACTAAATATGATATAAAATTCCCGTCATTAGGGGATAACTCAATAATCTATGAAAATGGCGGTTATATCTATAATTTTGACCTTGCTGCTCAAAAATCTGAAAAGATTAAAATTCAAATTGCAAATGATTTTGTAAATGGCAGGAGTGAAATGAAGGATGCTTCAAAATATATAAATTCATGGGCAGTTTCTCCTGATGGTAAAAGAGCTGTGTTCGGAGCAAGGGGTGATGTTTATACTGTGCCTGCCAAATCAGGTATTACAAAAAATCTTACAGAATCTTCAGGTGTGCATGACAGGAATGTTGAATGGTCGCCCAATGGGAAATATATCTCATTTATTTCGGATGTTACCGGTGAAGATGAAATTTATATTATCAAACAGGATGGCAGCGAACCACCTGTTCAGTTAACAAAAAATAGTACAACATACAAGTATAATCCTGTATGGTCACCAGATAGTAAAAAGTTACTTTGGGGTGATAAGGAATTATATCTGAAATATATTAATATTAATACTAAAAAAGTTACAATTGTTGATAAAGCAACTGACTGGGAAATGAGAGATTATTCATGGTCGCCCGATAACAAATGGATAGCTTATACTTTACCTAAAAACAGAGAGTCTTCACAGATTATGATTTGTAATCTTGATTCAAAAGAAATAAATCCTGTTACAGATGAATGGTATAACTCAGGCAGTCCGGTTTTCAGTAAAGACGGAAAGTATCTTTTCTATACTTCGCAAAGAGATTTTAATCCGATATACAGTCATACGGAATGGAACCATGCATATCGCGATATGAGTAAGATTTATTTAACGACATTACAAAAATCCACTCCTTCGCCTTTTGAACCTGAAAATGACGAAGTAACTGTAAAAGAGGAAAAAAAGGAAATAGAGGAAAATAAGGATAATGAAGAAAAAGATAAGAAACATAATGATGCAGATAACGAAAAAGAACTTACTGTAAAGATTGATTTTGATGGTATTGTTGACCGCACTGTTGTATTACCTGTTTCTGCTGCCAATTATTATAATCTGAATCCCGCAGGAGAAAATATTTATTATACAAAATTTGCAGCCGGCGATAAAGGAACAAGTTTAAAAATGTTCAATCTTAAAGATAAAAAAGAAACTGAACTTGGTAAATATAGGAGCTTTATAATATCGGTTGATGAAAAGAAAATGTTTTTATCCAGCAAAGGAAAGTATGCAATTATTAATCTTCCTAAGTCTAAAATTGATATTAAGGATTATCTTAATCTTGATAATATGAAAATTTGGGTTGACCTGAAAGCAGAATGGCAGCAAATTTATAATGAAGCATGGCGACAGATGAGGGATTTCTTTTATGCTCCCAATATGCATGGTCTGAATTGGGAAGAAATACACGATAAATATGCTCCGCTTGTTCAGTATGTGAACGACCGTAACGACCTGAATTATATAATTGGTGAAATGATAGGTGAACTAAGCATCGGGCATGCTTATGTTAGTGGAGGCGACAAGCATAAGCCCAAAAGAATTCAAATGGGTTTACTTGGAGTAGAAATCAGTAAGGATAAATCAGGCTATTATAGAATTGAAAAAATACTGGAAGGTGAGAACTGGACAAATAACACGCGTTCACCATTAACTGAAATTGGTGTTGATATCAATGAAGGAGACTATATTATTGCCATTAATGGTAAACCAACCAATAGGATGACTAATATTTATGCTTCGTTGATTAATACTGCCGGTAAACAGGTTGAAATAACCGTTAACGACAAACCATCGGATAAAAGCAGTAAAAAAGTGATAGTTGTGCCTGTTGCCGATGAAAGTGATTTATACTATTTCAACTGGGTACAAAATAATATTAAAAAAGTTAATGAAGCTACAAACGGGCAGGTTGGCTATATTCATATTCCTGACATGGGTGTTGGCGGATTAAATGAATTTGTTAAATATTTTTATCCTCAAATAAAGAAAAAAGCACTAATAATTGACGATAGAGGCAATGGCGGAGGTAATGTTTCTCCTATGATCATTGAACGTTTAAACAGGGAACTTGTATACTTGAGAATGAGCCGTAATGCTTCATTGAATACTCAGCCAGGAGCTATGGTTGTTGGTCCGAAAGTATTATTGATTGATATGTACTCTGCTTCAGATGGCGATCTTTTTCCTTACCAGTTTAAAAAGCTGGGACTTGGTAAAGTTATTGGAATGCGTTCATGGGGTGGGGTAGTTGGTATAAGAGGAGGTTTACCGATTATTGATGGTGGTTCATTAAGACGCCCTGAATTTGCTACTTATGGAACTGACGGTGAAGGATGGATTATTGAGGGTTATGGCGTTGATCCTGATATTGTACTTGATAATGACCCTGCAAAAGAATATGCAGGAGAAGATGAACAATTGAATAAAGCTATTGAAGTGATTTTGGAAGAATTAAAAAGTTGGAAACCTTTACCTGAAATTCCACCATATCCTGATAAAAGTAAATAATTGCTTAATTCAGAATTTATGCCTGTGCAGTAGGGCCCCCAAAGTTAATCGGAGGTAAAACTTCTCCTGGGGTTGGTTCTTTGATAGTGCCATGCATAGATTCATATTTACCAACATTATCCTGTAAAGCCCTAAGTAGTCTTTTTGCATGTTGAGGTGTTAATATTATTCTTGATTTCACCTTTGCCTTTGGTACGCCGGGCATGATTTTAATAAAATCAATAATGAATTCAGATGTTGAATGTGTTATCATGGCTAAGTTTGAATAAATACCTTCTGCCATTTCTTCGCTCAATTCAATATTTATTTGTTTTTGTTGTTTTTGTTCGGGCATATTTCTTAATTTTTAATATTTGTTTAAACTTTTGGACTTTATAGACATACTCTATTTTAGTTCATCTGTTAAATCTAAGCTTTCTTCTTTCTTTGCAGCCAATAGTAAATCATATTCTTTTTTTGAACCGACAATAATATTTTCATACTCTCTTAATCCGGTACCTGCAGGAATTTTATGACCAACAATTACATTTTCTTTCAATCCGAGTAGATTGTCGGATTTGGCATTTATTGCGGCCATAGTTAAAACTTTTGTAGTTTCCTGGAATGAAGCAGCAGAAATAAAACTATTGGTTTGTAATGAGGCTTTTGTTATTCCCTGCAATACCTGCCGTGCAGTTGCCGGTTGGGCATCGCGTGATTCAATTAATTTTTTATCTTTTCGTTTAAGAACCGAATTATCGTCTCTTAATTTCCTGGCGCTAACAATTTGACCGGATTTAAATATAGCAGAATCACCCGGGTCAATAATAACTTTTTTACCGAATATTTCGTCATTTTCACCATGAAAGCCAATTTTGTTAACCAGTTCGCCTTCAAGAAATTTTGTATCACCGGGGTCGGCAACTTCAACTTTACGCATCATTTGGCGTACGATTACCTCAAAATGTTTATCATTAATTTTAACTCCCTGTAAACGATATACTTCCTGGATTTCATCAACAATATATTCCTGAACTTTCATCGGTCCTTTAATTGCAAGGATGTCGGCAGGTGTCATAGCACCTTCTGAAAGTGGTGTTCCTGCTTTAACATAATCATTTTCTTGTGCAAGTATTTGTTTTGATGTAGAAATCAGATAATGCTTTTCTTCGCCGGTTTTTGAAGTAATAATTACTTCACGGTTTCCTCTTTTTAATTTTTTTCCAAAAGAAACAACACCGTCAATTTCGGAAACGGAAGCAGGGTCGGAAGGATTTCGGGCTTCAAACAATTCTGTAACCCTTGGAAGACCTCCTGTGATATCGCCTGATTTTCCGATAGCTCTTGGTATCTTTACTAAAATTTCTCCGGCTTTAATTTTTTTGTTTTCATCAATTATTATATGTGCCCCAACGGGAATATCATAAGATTTGATTACTTGGTTATCTGATGATAATATTTTGATTGTCGGATTTTTAGCTTTAATTCGTGTTTCAATAATCACTTTATCATGATAACCTGTTTGTTCATCTGATTCAACCCTATAAGTTTGACCTTCAATAATATTTTCAAAAGCAATTTTCCCGTCAACTTCTGATAATATAACGGCATTATACGGATCCCAATCACTGATAAAATTGCCTTTTTTAACTTCATCACCATTTTTAAAATAAAGATTGGCGCCATAAGGAATATTTCCTGATGCTAATACAATATTTGTATTTTTGTCAATGATTTTCATTTCAGCAGACCTGCCAATAACTATGTTATATTTAATACCTTTAGAGTTGGTATATTTAACTGATCTGAGTTCATCAAATTCAATAATACCATCGTATTTGGCTTCAATTTTTGATGATATGGCAATGTTTGATGCAGTACCTCCAACGTGGAATGTTCTGAGGGTTAACTGAGTGCCGGGTTCACCAATTGATTGTGCGGCAATAACACCAACTGCTTCTCCTTTTTGAACCATTAGTCCTGATGCAAGATTACGACCGTAGCATTTTGCACAAACTCCTTTTTTGGCTTCACAAGTTAAAACCGACCTGATTTCAACGGAATCAATTGGAGATTCTTCTATCTGGTTTGCAATTATTTCAGTTATCTCGTCTCCGGCTTTAATAATTAATTCTGCGGTTTGCGGATGATAAATTTCATGGAGAGCAACACGACCTAAGATCCTGTCGTGTAATGTTTCTACAATTTCTTCATTTTTCTTCAAAGCGGTAATTGTAAGACCTCTTAAGGTTCCGCAATCTCTTTCTGAAATTATAACATCCTGAGAAACATCAACAAGACGGCGGGTTAAATAACCGGCATCGGCTGTTTTAAGGGCTGTATCAGCCAAACCTTTTCTCGCTCCATGAGTTGAAATAAAATATTCAAGTACTGATAATCCTTCTTTAAAGTTGGAAAGAATTGGATTTTCAATAATTTCACCACCTTTTGCACCTGATTTTTGTGGTTTTGCCATTAAGCCTCTCATTCCTGATAACTGGCGAATTTGTTCTTTTGACCCTCTTGCTCCTGAATCCAACATCATATAAACCGAATTAAATCCTTGCTGGTCTTTTGATAATTGATTCATTAAAGTATGAGTGAGATGTGAATTGGTATGTGTCCAAATATCAATGATCTGATTGTATCTTTCGTTATTTGTTATGAATCCCATATTATAGTTTGACATAACTTCCTGAACTTCTTTCTTTGCGTCTTCAATAAGTTTTTCTTTAACTTCAGGAATAATGATGTCACCCAGGTTAAACGAAAGTCCTCCTTCAAATGCCATCTTAAATCCCAGATCTTTTATATCATCAAGGAATTTAGCAGTTTTTGCTGTACCTGTTTTCTTTAAAATATCACCGATAATATCACGTAAAGCCTTCTTAGTAAGTAATTGGTTAATAAATCCGTATTCTTCGGGTACAACCATGTTAAACAAAATACGGCCTACAGTTGTTTCAATTAATTTTTCAATGGTTTCGTCACCTTCTTTATATTTGATTTTTACATTGATAATAGCATGTAAATCAACTTTTCCTTCATTGAATGCAATTATTACCTCTTGGGGTGAATAGAATCGATATCCTTCACCTTTCAATATATGTTTCTCAGTGCTTTTTCGCCCTTTGGTCATATAGTAAAGGCCTAATACCATATCCTGTGAAGGAACTGTGATTGGAGCACCATTAGCAGGATTCAAAATGTTATGAGATGCGAGCATTAATATCTGTGATTCAAGAATAGCTGCGTTACCGAGTGGAATATGGACTGCCATCTGGTCGCCATCAAAGTCGGCATTAAATGCTGTACAAACCAATGGATGTAATTGTATGGCTTTGCCTTCAATTAATTTTGGTTGGAATGCCTGGATTCCGAGCCGGTGCAAAGTAGGAGCACGGTTTAAAAGAATCGGGTGTCCCTTCAAAATATTTTCAAGTATATCCCAAACAACAGGGTCTTTACGGTCAACGATTTTTTTAGCCGATTTTACAGTTTTAACTATACCTCTTTCAAGCATTTTGCGAATAATAAAAGGCTTGAACAATTCGCTTGCCATATCTTTCGGAAGTCCACATTCATGAAGTTTTAATTCAGGTCCGACAACGATAACCGAACGTCCTGAATAATCAACTCTTTTACCTAAAAGATTTTGACGGAAACGACCTTGTTTTCCTTTTAAGCTGTCGCTTAAAGATTTAAGAGCCCTGTTGGATTCGGTTTTTACCGAACTGGCTTTTCTTGAGTTGTCAAATAATGAGTCAACGGCTTCCTGCAACATACGTTTCTCATTACGCATTATTACATCGGGAGCTTTTATTTCAATTAATCTTTTTAGTCTGTTATTTCTGATGATAACCCTTCTGTAAAGATCGTTAAGGTCGGAAGTTGCAAATCTTCCCCCATCAAGCGGAACCAAAGGACGTAATTCGGGAGGAATTACAGGAACCACTTTTACAATCATCCATTCAGGGCGATTTTCAATACGGTTTCTGGCATCCCTGAAAGCTTCAAAAACCTGTAATCGTTTTAGTGCATCTGCTTTACGTTGTTGGGATGTTTCGGTATTTGCTTTATGTCTTAAATCATAAGAAAATTTATCAAGGTCAAGACGGGCTAAAAGGTCACACAATGCTTCGGCACCCATTTTTGCGATGAATTTATCGGGGTCGCTGTCGTCTAAGTATTGATTTTCGGGTGGAATGCTCTCCATTATGTCAAAATATTCTTCTTCGGTAAGGAAATCAAGATATTTAATACCATCAGCTTCTTTAATGCCTGAGTTTATTACAATATATTTTTCATAATAGATAATTGATTCAAGTTTTTTTGTTTGTAAACCGAGCAAAGCACCGATTTTATTTGGTAACGACCTGAAGAACCAGATATGAGCCACAGGAACAACCAGTTGAATATGTCCCATTCTTTCTCTACGTACTTTTTTTTCGGTTACTTCAACGCCGCATCTATCGCAAACTATACCTTTATAACGAATTCTTTTATATTTTCCGCAATGACATTCCCAGTCTTTAACAGGGCCAAAAATCCTTTCGCAGAATAATCCGTCTCTTTCAGGTTTATATGTCCTGTAATTGATAGTTTCAGGCTTTAAAACTTCACCACATGAACGCTCAAGAATTGCTTCTGGTGAAGAAATACTAATTGTTATTTTAGAAAATTCTTTGGTTACGGTATTATCTTTTCTGAAAGCCATATTTTGAAATTAATAAATAGTTAAATTTGTTAATCAAATGTGATGTTTAATCCAAGTCCTCTTAATTCATGTATTAGAACATTGAATGATTCAGGGATGCCTGGAGTTGGCATGTTTTCCCCTTTAACGATTGATTCGTATGCTTTGGCTCTGCCTATAACATCATCGGATTTTACTGTAAGTATTTCCTGAAGAACGTTAGCAGCGCCGAATGCTTCAATTGCCCAAACTTCCATTTCTCCGAATCTTTGTCCTCCAAACTGGGCTTTACCACCAAGAGGTTGCTGAGTGATTAATGAATATGGTCCTATTGAACGGGCATGCATTTTATCGTCAACCATATGATGTAGCTTCATTATATATATATAACCAACAGTTGCCGGCTGATCAAAACGCTTGCCTGTGCAGCCATCATAAAGGTGAATTTTGCCATTCTCTGGCAACTCAGCTTTTCTTATATATTCGTTTATCTGGTCAATAGTGGCACCATCAAAGATTGGAGATGAAAATTTCAAATCTAATTTTTTTCCTGCCCAACCAAGTACGGTTTCGTAAATCTGTCCAAGATTCATTCGTGAAGGTACACCCAAAGGATTAAGAACAATATCAACAGGTGTTCCATCTTCAAGGAATGGCATATCTTCTTCACGGACAATCTTTGCAACTATACCTTTATTTCCATGCCTGCCTGCCATTTTATCACCAACTTTTAGTTTTCTTTTTTTAGAAACAAAAACTTTAGCCATCTTAACAATTCCGTTGGGTAATTCATCACCAACAGTTGCAACAAATTTCTTACGGTTATATATTCCTAATAATTCTTTGTATTTGATATTATGGTTGTTGACAAGAGTTTTGATTAATTTATTCTTTACTTTATCTGTTGTCCATTTATTAGGATTTATGTTAGTATAATCAATATTAGCAAGTAATTTTTGAGTGAATTTTGATTTTTTGGAGATTATCTCTTCTTTAAAATTAGTATAAACACCTTGTGAAGTTTTACCACTTACCAAAATAGTTAATTTATCAACGAGCTTTGTTTTTAGTTCGGCAACATTTTTTTGATGTTCTTCATCAAGAATGTTAGTAACATACTTTTCTTTTGCTTTGGTTTTTCTATCTTTAATTATACGTGAAAAAAGCTTTTTATCAATAACAACACCTTTCATTGAAGGAGGAGCTTTAAGGGAAGCATTTTTAACGTCTCCTGCTTTATCTCCGAATATTGCTCTTAATAATTTTTCTTCGGGAGTTGGGTCACTTTCACCTTTAGGTGTGATTTTACCAATTAAAATATCACCTTCATTAACTTCAGCACCGACTCTTATTAAACCGTTCTCATCCAATTCTTTTGTTGCTTCGGCACTTACATTGGGAATATCGTTGGTTAATTCTTCAACGCCACGTTTTGTATCTCTTACTTCAAGAGAAAATTCTTCAATATGGATAGAAGTAAATATATCTTCTTTAACAACTTTTTCAGAAATAACAATTGCATCTTCAAAGTTATATCCTTTCCATGGCATAAATGCAACCATCAGATTTCTTCCTAAAGCCAATTCACCGTTTTGGGTAGCATAACCTTCGCAAAGAACCTGATCTTTAACAACTTTATCGCCTTTTTTTACGATAGGACGAAGGTTAGTACAGGTATTTTGATTTGTTCTTGAAAATTTAGTAAGATGATAATTTTTAACATCATCATCAAAACTTACCAATTTTTCATTTTCGTCTCTTGTGTACCTTATAATTATCTCACTTGAGTCAACATATTCAACTATTCCGTCTCCTTCGGCATTAATAAGTACTCTTGAATCGTGTGCAACACGGGCTTCAATACCTGTTCCAACAATAGGTGTCTCGTTGTTTAACAAAGGAACAGCTTGCCTCATCATGTTTGATCCCATTAAAGCCCTGTTAGCATCATCATGTTCAAGAAACGGAATTAATGATGCTGCTATGGAAGCTATCTGGTTGGGAGCAATGTCAATTAAGTCAACTTTTTCTTTTTCAATAATTGGATAATCGGCTAAATGTCTTGCTTTTACTATGTCGTTCTGAAAAGTACAACCATCATCTTTAAGTATTGTATTAGCCTGGGCAATAATTTTTCTTTCTTCTTCTTCAGCGCTTAAATAAATAGGTTTTTCTTTTAATTGAACAACTCCGTTTTCTACTTTACGGTAAGGAGTTTCAATGAAACCAAGTTTATTGAACTTTGCATAAACACAAAGTGAAGATATCAAACCAATGTTAGGACCTTCTGGTGTTTCAATAGTACATAAACGGCCATAATGTGTATAATGGACATCACGTACTTCAAATCCGGCTCTTTCGCGCGAAAGTCCACCAGGACCTAATGCCGATATACGTCTTTTATGAGTTAACTCAGCCAATGGATTAGTTTGATCCATAAACTGAGATAACTGATTGGTTCCGAAAAATGAGTTTATTACCGAAGATAAAGTTTTAGCGTTAATAAGATCAGTAGGAGTGAAGACTTCGTTATCTCTGACGTTCATTCTTTCGCGAATAGTCCTTGACATACGTGCCAGCCCGATACCGAACTGTGTATATAACTGTTCTCCAACTGTTCGCACTCTACGGTTACTTAAATGATCAATGTCGTCAACTTCGGTTCTTGCATTAACAAGTTCAATAAGATGTTTAATTATTGAAATAATATCTTCTTTTGTTAATACTTTAATGTTGGTATTAGTATCGGTTCCGAGTTTTTTATTAATCCTGTATCTTCCTACGTCTCCCAGGTCATATCTTTTGTCGGAGAAGAATAGTTTTTCAATTATTCCACGTGCAGTTTCTTCATCAGGAGGTTCGGCATTGCGTAATTGGCGATAAATAAATTCAACTGCTTCTTTTTCAGAGTTTGCAGTATCTTTTTGTAATGTGTTGAAGATAATGCTGTAATCGTTTGCAATTATATTGTCTCTGTGAAGTAGAATTGTTTTATTTCCTGAATCAATGATCTGGTCAATGTGTTTATTTTCAAGTACTGTTTCCCTGTCAATAATAACTTCGGTACGTTCGATTGAAACAACTTCACCTGTATCTTCATCAACAAAATCTTCTATCCATGATTTTAACACTCTTGCTGCTAACTTGCGGCCTATTATACGTTTTAAACCTGCTTTAGTAACTTTTATTTCATCAGCAAGATCAAAAATCTCAAGTATATCTTTATCGGTTTCATAGCCGATAGCTCTCAATAATGTGGTTACAGGTAATTTTTTCTTTCTGTCAATGTAAGCATACATCACATTATTAATGTCTGTAGTAAACTCCATCCAAGAACCCTTGAAAGGAATAATCCTTGCTGAGTATAACTGCGAGCCATTTGCATGGAAACTTGTACCAAAGAATACTCCGGGCGACCTGTGTAATTGAGAAACTACAACCCTTTCGGCACCATTGATCATAAAAGTGCCTTTTGGAGTCATGTATGGTATCATACCCAGATAAACATCCTGGATGATAGTTTCAAAATCTTCGTGGTCAGGGTCGGTACAATATAACTTTAGTTTTGCTTTAAGAGGAACGCTATATGTTAAACCCCTTTCAATGCATTCTTTAATTGAGTACCTGGGTGGGTCAATAAAATAATCCAGGAATTCAAGGACAAAGTTATTACGCGAATCTGTTATTGGAAAATTTTCGCTAAAAACTTTAAATAATCCTTCGTTAACACGATTTTCAGGATTAGTTTCCAATTGGAAGAAATCCTGAAAAGATTTTATCTGAATATCAAGAAAATCAGGATATTCTTCATGAATTTTTGTAGAAGCGAAATTTATTCTTTCAGTTTTTTTTAAAGCCAAGATTTTAAGTTTTTAGCCTGTCCGAAGACAGGGAGGTTAGTAGTAAATAAAATAATAAAAAATTACCAAAATTAGATGAAGACCTTCAATCTGCCAATAGTCTAAATTCTATTATTAGTAAATACTAAACCAACTACTTAATTTCAACCTCTGCCCCAGCTTCTTCTAATTGATTCTTTAATGCTTCAGCTTCATCTTTGGTAACACCTTCTTTGATTGCTTTAGGTGCTGAATCAACTAATTCTTTAGATTCTTTAAGTCCTAAGCTTGTTAATTCTTTTACTAATTTAACTACAGCTAATTTAGATTGTCCCGGTGCTTTAATGATTACATCAAAAGCAGTTTGTTCTTCAGCTACTTCATTTTCGCCTGCACCTGCTCCTGGTGCTGCAACTATAGCTGCTGCTGCAGCGGGTTCAATTCCGTATTCTTCTTTTAAAATTCCAGCTAATTCGTTAACTTCTTTAACTGTTAAATTAACTAATTGCTCTGCAAAAGTTTTTAAATCTGCCATTTTTTATTGTTTTTTTGATTATTGTTTTCTAAAAATTATTTTAAATTTTATTTAAATTCTGCTAAATAACAGAAATGTTAATTCCTTATTCGGATTTTTCGGATAATGTTTTAAGTATTCCGGAAATATTATTTCCGCCGGATTGTAAGGCTGAAATAACGTTTTTAACCGGTGATTGCAGTAATCCGATAATATCTCCAATGAGTTCGTTCTTAGATTTTATATTCATTAAAAAATCTAACTGATCATCGCCAAGGTATATCATTTCTTCAATGTATGCACTTTTAAGAATAGGACGGTTAAAATTTTTCCTGAATTCTTTGATCAGTTTAGCAGGAGCATTACCTGTTTTAGCAAACATAATAGATGTTGAACCTATTAAAGTTTCATATAAAGGTTCAAAATCCTTTTCAATTTTTTCCATTGCTTTTTTTAGCAATGTATTCTTTACAACGGTCAACTGGATTTCCTTTTTAAAACATAATCTTCTTAAGGCAGTAGTATCCTCAGAATTCAAACCGGAAATATCAGTAATATAAAAATATTCGTTGTTAGTTAATTGTTTCTTTAATGAATCAATAAGCTGATTTTTTTCTTCTTTTCTCATAATATTTTACTTTGTAAGTAACAGAAAATTATGTGGTTATTGATTTAGATTCAATCTGAATTCCTGGACTCATTGTGCTTGAAATGTAAATACTTTTAATGTAAGTACCTTTTGAAGCAGAAGGTTTTAGTTTGATAATAGTTTGTAATAATTCTTTTGTATTGTCAAAAATTTTTGTGTTTTCAAATGAAACTTTGCCAATTGAATTATGAATTATTCCAAACTTATCAACTTTAAAGTCAATTTTACCAGTTTTAACGTCTTTAACTGCTTTTCCAACATCCATTGTAACGGTTCCGGTTTTTGGGTTTGGCATAAGACCTCTTGGTCCTAATATCCTACCCAAAGCACCAACTTTCGGCATTACACTTGGCATGGTAATTACAACGTCAATATCGGTCCATCCGCCTTTAATTTTTTGAACGTATTCATCAAGACCATAATAATCAGCTCCAGCTGCTTTAGCTTCTTCTTCTTTATCAGGGGTACACAAAACCAAAACCCTGATGGTTTTTCCTGTACCATGGGGTAAAGTAACTGTGCCTCTAACCATTTGATTAGCTTTACGCGGGTCAACACCTAAGCGTACATCTATATCAATTGAAGAATCAAATTTTGTGTAAGTAATATTTTTAACAATATCAATAGCTTCTGTTAATGTATAAAATCTACTTTTATCAAATTTTGTTAAAGCTTCTTTTCTGTTTTTTGTTAATTTAGTCATTTTTTTATTTTCTTAAGATGATTTGACTATTAATCAAAAGTGCAGGATTAATATATTAATTGTCAAAAGGGAATTTACCTTTTACATTTATCCCCATACTTCTGGCAGTACCTGCTACCATTTTCATTGCTGATTCAACTGTAAATGCATTAAGATCAACCATTTTTGCTTCGGCAATTGATTGTATTTGATCCCAACTTACTGAAGCTACTTTTGCTCTGTTTGGTTCTGGTGAACCTTTTTGAATTTTAGCAGCTTCCATTAATTGAACAGCTACAGGGGGGTTTTTTATTATAAAATTAAAGGATTTATCCTTAAATACAGTTATTATAACAGGGATGATTTTTCCTGCTTTATCCTGTGTGCGGGCATTAAATTGCTTGCAAAATTCCATAATATTAACTCCTTTTGCACCTAATGCAGGTCCAACAGGTGGTGATGGATTTGCAGCTCCTCCTTTGATTTGTAATTTTATTAATCCGCTAACTTCTTTTGCCATTTTAATTCTTTTCTGATAAATATAAATTGATTTAAAAATTATTTGATAACCTATTCTTTTTCAATTTGCATAAAACCTAATTCCAATGGGGTTTTTCTGCCGAAAATTTTAACCATGACTTTCAGTTTTTTCTTTTCCTCATTAATTTCTTCAATTATTCCACTGAAACTGTTAAATGGTCCATCAGTAACTGTAACTGTTTCACCTATTATAAAAGGTACATTAATTTCTTCTCCCTTTTCTGCCAGTTCATCAACTTTACCTAAGATTCTGTTTACTTCTGATGGGCGAATAGGATCAGGTTCTCCCTTTGTTCCTAAAAAACCTAACACATTTGGTATTTGTCTGATAATATGAGGAATTTCGCCAACTAATACAGCTTCTATAAGAACATAACCAGGAAAGTAATTCCTTTCCTTACTTATTTTTTTTCCTTTTCTTACCTGGTAAACTTTCTCGGTCGGGATAAGTACTTGTGAGATATAATCTTTTAGATTAAGACGGATAATCTCACTATCAAGGTATTCTTTTACCTTTCTTTCTTTACCACTAATCGCCCGTATAACATACCATTTTTTGACTTGCTCGCTCATAGTTTATACAAAGGAATTATTTTGATTATTATCAAATAACAAAATATTAGATTATTAAAGATTTATTAAAAAAGTTTATAAAAATTTTCTAATAAAGTTTGAAATGACATATCCATCAAATAAACGATTAAAGCGATTATAAGGGAAGCGATGGATACAACAATTGCACTACTTTGCAATTCATTCCATGTAGGCCAGGAAACTTTATGAATTAATTCGTCATAACTTTCCTTAATGTAAGTTTTAAGTTTTAATTTAGCCATTTAATCTAATATTTTTGCACGGGTGGTAGGATTTGAACCCACAACCAATGGTTTTGGAGACCACTACTCTACCAATTGAGCTACACCCGTATAATTATATACACTTTTTCTATAAGGTTTAAGATATTCTGAAAAAAATCAGAATACCTTAAACTTATTAACTGTTATTTTATAATTAATCTAAAATTTCAGTTACCTGACCGGCTCCAACAGTTCTACCGCCTTCACGGATTGCAAAGCGTAAACCTTTGTCCATTGCGATCTCGGAAATCAGTTTAACTTCTATTGTCAGGTTATCACCGGGCATTACCATTTCAATACCTTCGGGAAGGAAAATTTCGCCGGTAACGTCAGTTGTTCTGAAATAAAATTGCGGACGATACTTATCATGGAATGGAGTATGTCTTCCTCCTTCTTCTTTTTTAAGGATATATACTTCTGCGTTAAAATGTTTATGAGGAGTTACTGAACCGGGAGCAGCAATTACCATGCCTCTACGGATTTCATTCTTGTCAATACCTCTTAACAGAAGACCTGCATTATCGCCTGCTTCACCCCGGTCTAATATTTTCCTGAACATTTCAACACCGGTTACAACTGATTTGAGTTTTTCAGCACCCATACCGATTATATCAACAGGGTCGCTGGTATGAATAATACCGGTTTCAATTCTACCTGTGGCAACAGTACCACGGCCTGTAATAGAAAATACATCTTCGACAGGCATTAGAAATGCTTTGTCAATATCTCTTTTAGGTAACGGAATCCATGTGTCACAAGCTTCCATTAATTCAAAAACTTTATCTACCCATTTTTGTTCCTGATTTAATGCACCTAATGCTGAACCTTGAATAATTGGAGTGTTGTCACCATCAAATTCGTAGAATGAAAGCAGTTCTCTGATTTCCATATCAACTAATTCTAACAATTCATCATCATCAACCATATCAACTTTGCTCATAAAGACAACTAACTTAGGTACACCAACCTGGCGAGCCAAAAGAATATGTTCACGTGTTTGTGGCATTGGTCCGTCGGTTGCAGCAACAACTAATATTGCACCGTCCATTTGAGCTGCACCTGTAACCATGTTTTTTACATAGTCGGCGTGGCCCGGACAATCAACGTGTGCGTAGTGCCTGTTGTCGGTTTGATACTCAACGTGCGCTGTATTAATTGTTATACCTCTTTCTTTTTCTTCAGGTGCATTGTCAATTTCATCAAATGACATATAAGTTGCTAAACCTTTGTCTTGAAGATTTAATGTAATGGCAGCGGTTAAAGTGGTTTTTCCATGGTCAACATGACCGATAGTTCCAATATTAACATGCGGTTTTGAACGATCAAATTTTTCTTTAGCCATATTAAAAATATTTAATTAAATTGATTACAAAATATATAAAAAAATTATTCAGTTGTTTATTTGAGCCAATGACGAGAGTTGAACTCGTGACCCCTTCCTTACCAAGGAAGTGCTCTACCACTGAGCTACATCGGCTTAAATAATTTTTGAGCGGAAAACCGGGCTCGAACCGGCCACCTACAGCTTGGAAGGCTGTCGCTCTACCAAATGAGCTATTTCCGCTTAATAATTTACGATTATATTATTATATCGTAAATGTAAAATTATTTGTGGGGAGAGGAGGATTCGAACCTCCGAAGGCTTCGCCAACAGATTTACAGTCTGCCCCATTTGACCGCTCTGGAATCTCCCCGAATTTAATTTACGATTGCAATAAAATTTCAAGGAACTTAGAGCCGATGGACGGATTCGAACCGCCGACCGGCTGATTACAAATCAGCTGCTCTGACCAACTGAGCTACATCGGCATATTATATATGTCGATAATTGTTAAATTTTTAAAATTCTTTCCGGAAAATATATTCTGGAAAGTTAATCACCTCGGCATAAGCTAAATAACCCTTGTTCATTAAATAAAAAACAGACCTTTTTAAAAAGGTCTGCAAAAATATAAATTATAATATTAATATACAAAGTTTTTTTTAGTTTTCTGAATAAATATTTTATATTTTTTAGTTTCTTATTTTTTCCTTATGTTTTTTTAGTTGTCTGCGAAGTGCTTCAACTGTTATATCAATGGCTTCCTCAAAAGATTTGCTTTGTTTTTTAGCGAAAAGATCGTACCCCTTTATTTTTAATCTGATTTCGGCAATTTTATTCTCATGACCGCCATTATTTGAAACTTTTAATATAACATCACTTCCAATGACGCCATTATAAATATTAGTTAATTTTTCAAGTTTTTCATTAATAAACGAATCTAATTTTTTATCAGTTTTGAAATGTACTGAATTGATGTTAACTTTCATAATTCATATCCTGTTTTTATGCCCTTGGATGAGCTTGTTTATATATAGATTTTAATTTGTCAATTGTGTTATGTGTGTATATTTGTGTTGCTGAAAGATTACTGTGTCCGAGCAATTCTTTGATAGTATTCAGATCAGCGCCATTATTTAACATATGTGTGGCAAAAGTATGACGTAAAACATGAGGACTTCTTTTATTAAGTGTTGTGATTTTGCTAAGGTAGGATTTCACTATTCGGTAAATTAGTTTATTATAGATTTTCTTTCCTTTTTCGGTTACAAAAAGAAATTTACCTGACTCTTCCAGATTAAATTTTTTATTTTTTTCTGTTAAGTATTCATTAAGTAATACTTTTAGCTTATTACTAAACGTAATAATTCTTTCTTTATTTCTTTTTCCTAAAATTTTAACGGTGTTGTAACTGAAATTAAAATCAGTTTCTTTTAAATTTGCCAATTCCGATAATCGCATTCCTGTAGCATAAAATAATTCAAGTATCGTTTTGTCTCTGATGGCATTAAAACCTTCTCCAAAATCAATTTCATCAAATAAAAAATTAATTTTTTCCAGTTCAATAAAAACAGGTAATCGTTTTGAAGATTTTGGAGGAATTATTTTACGCATTGGGTTTTCACTGATTTCACCTTCACGGATAAGAAATTTGAAAAAGGATTTCAAAGTGGATAATTTGCGGTTAATTGTTCTTGTTGAAATTGAGTTTTCCATTAAATTAACCAACCAAGACCGGACTATTGAATAATTAATATTTTTTATATCGGTTGTTTCGTACTGCTCGGAAATAAATGAAAAAAATTGGTCTAAATCCTTTGTATAAGCTATTACAGTATGTTTTGAATATCTTTTCTCGTACTGTATATATTGAATGTATCTTTCTATTGTCATAAAAAATCAGGAAGAAATTTTCAGTTCCAAATATACAAAAAAATAATTTAAAAACAAAATATTTTCCTAAAATATTTTATAAAAGATGTTAAAGTTTAAGCTAAGTCTTGCAGTTTAAGGTTTTGAATATAAATAGCTTTTAACTTTTGCTCTCTTTTTTTAATAGATGGTTTTGTGAATTTTTGCCTTTCACGCAATTCTTTTATAACACCGGTTTTTTCAAATTTTCTTTTGTACTTTTTTAAAACTCTGTCAATGTTTTCACCTTCTTTTACAGGTATGATAATCATGTTTTCCTCTTTTTTTTAATAAATAATTAATAATTTTTTGGGGTGCAAAATTATAAAATTATTG